>DATNCF010000027.1:0-3996 GCA_035571675.1 Burkholderiales bacterium
GACTTCCGCGCGCCGGAGCGCTTGTTCAGCCTGCTGATGCAGGCCGCCGGCCGCGCGGGCCGCGATGCGGCGCAGGCGCTCGCCAGCGAGATGTGGGTGCAGACCTGGCATCCGCGCCATCCGCTGTTCACGGCCTTGCGCCAGCACGACTACCCGGCCTTTGCCGCGCAGCAGCTCAAGGAACGCGAGCAGGCCGGCATGCCGCCCTTCGGCTTCCAGGCACTGCTGCGGGCCGACGCGCGTAGCCAGGAAGCCGCGCAGGCCTTCCTGAATGCGGCGTGCGCGGCCGCGCAAGCGCTGGAAGGCGCCGATCGCGTGATGCTCTACTCGGCCGTGCCGATGAGCATCCAGCGCGTGGCGAACGTCGAGCGCGCGCAGCTGCTGGTGGAAAGCGCGTCGCGCAGCGCGCTGCAGCGGTTCCTGGCCGCCTGGCAGCCGGTGCTGCAGGCCACCCGCGAAAAGGGACTGATCCGCTGGGCCGTGGACGTGGACCCGCTCACGATTTGACAAGCGTGGTCACGCTCGACGGTGGATCCCGGATCAAGTCCGGGATGACAGGGGAGTTGTCATGGCGGGTCAAGTCCCGATCACGCCTGGGATGACAGCGAACTTGTCATACCTGACAGGGGAGTTGTCATGCCTGACAGCGGACTTCTCATGCCTGACAGGGGACTTCTCATGCCTGACAGGGGACTTCTCATGCCGGACAGGGGACTTCTCATGCCTGACTGGGGGCTTCTCATGCCGGACAGCGGACTTGTCATGCCTGACAGGGGAGTTGTCATGCCGGACCTGATCCGGCATCCATACGTTTGATGCGCAATGCCGCCTCATAGAGCTCGTTACGCGATCCACCCGTGATCTCGGCAGCCAGCTTCACCGCGGTCTTGAGCGGCAACTCGGGCAGCAGCAACTGCAGCACCCGCGCGCCCTCGTTGCCCTGTGGCGCCTGCGGCGCTGCGTGCAGCACCAGTGCGAACTCGCCGCGCAGGCGCTGGGGGTCGGCCGCGAGCCAGCCGGGTAGATTGCTGCAGGCAAGCGTGGCAATCTCCTCGAACTGCTTGGTCAGTTCCCGCGCCACCGTCACCCGGCGCGCGCCCAGGGCAGAGAGCGATTCGGCCAGCGCCTCGATCCGATGCGGGGCTTCGAGCAGCACTGCCGCGCGGGTTTCCTGCGCCAGTTTCGCGACGGCCACCCCCCGCTCGCCCGCTTTGGCCGGAAGGAACCCGGCAAACACGAAGGCGCCGTCGTCGCCGACAGCGCCGGCCACACTCAAGGCCGCGGTCACGCTGCTGGCCCCAGGCAGCGGCACCACCCGCAGGCCGGCCTCGCGCACCGCGGCGGCCAGGCGCGCGCCCGGGTCGCTCACGGCCGGCGTGCCGGCATCGCTGGCATAGGCGACCCGCTGGCCCTGGCGCAGGCGTTCGATCACGGCCTGCGCGCCCTGCGCCTCGTTGTGCTCGTGCACGGCGAGCAGCTGCGCCGGGCTCTTGTCGATGCCATAGGCGCGCAGCAACGCCTGCGTGTGGCGCGTGTCCTCGCACGCGACCGACTCGGCCAGCTGCAGCACGTGCAGGGCGCGCAGGCTGATGTCCGCGAGGTTGCCGATCGGCGTGGCGACGACGTAGAGCGAGCCTTGCGGATAATGCTGCGAAGCCGCCGCTTCGCGCGCGGCGTTCAGGGCTGAAGCAAAAGAAGCGCTCAATGGAATTCCCCCGCAACAAAGGCACCGCGGCAGCGGCCACCACCAAGCAGACCGGCGACGCGGCCGAGGAGCGGGCGCTGGCGCATCTGCTGGGCAGCGGCCTGAAGCTGCTGGCGCGCAATTATCGGACGCCCGGGCGCGGCGGCGGCGAGATCGACCTGGTGATGCGCGAGCCGGGCGGCACCGTGGTCTTCATCGAAGTGCGCAAGCGCGCCAGCCGCGCCTTCGGCGGCGCCGCTGCCAGCGTGAGCCATTTCAAGCAACGCCGCATCATCTTCGCGGCGCGGCACTTCCTGATGCGCCTCGCGCAGCAGCCGCCCTGCCGCTTCGACGTGGTCAGCGTGGAAGCCGGCGCAATCGAATGGCTGCGCGGCGCGTTCGACGCGTCGTGAACCCAGGCGCACGCGCCGGTCACGGCCGGGCAGCCGAAGCACAACATCACGGTCGCCGCCGCCCCGCCAACGCAGGGATGAGCGCAGCAATAAGTTGAGCCGTTACGGTACGAAATCAGCGCGTTTCTCCTACAAAGGCAGCGATTTGCCGTTCCTAAACTGAATTCGCCCACTTACCGACAAGGAGATCTCCATGCGCACTCCTGCCAACATTGCAGGCCATCCGATCCATCCCATGCTGGTGACGATCCCGATCGGCCTCTGGGTTTTTTCGTTGGTAGCCGATCTGGTTGCCTTGCGCTCCGGCACGCCTCAATCCTGGGCGCTCGTGGCGTTCTACACGATGGTCGGCGGTATCGTCGGCGCCCTCGCGGCTGCATTGCCGGGTCTGATCGACCTGTTATCCCTGAAGGACGCCGAGATCAAGAAAACCGCTCTCATTCACATGAGCATCAACCTGACGATCGTGGTCCTGTACGTCATCAACGCCTGGCTGCGGTACCAGGCCTCGGTGGCAGGCAACGTTACGCTCTGGCTGTCGGTCCTGACCATCGCGATGCTGCTGGTGTCGGGTTGGCTGGGCGGCAAGATGGTCTATCTGTCCAAAGTCGGCGTCAGCACCGAAGAGGCGGCGGCGACGCAGTCGCAGGAGGGGCGGCACGCCTGAAGCGAGGAGCCCGGGCTCCTAGGGCGTTTGCAGCAGCGCGCCCTTGAACAACACCGGCCCGGTCGGGCCGCGCTCGCTCGGCACGCCTCCTTTGGGCTCGAGGCTCACGGCCAGCGCCGGGACCTGCCTCACCTGGCTTTCGGCCGCCGTGAGTTTGATGACGGGCTCCGCGCCCAACACACCCAGGGAGCGCGGGCTGCCCGAAGGCGGCAGCGCCCACAACTGCAGCGACTTCTCCGGGCCCTCCTGGAAGGCGCCCACGCGTTTGAGCGTGAGCGTGTTGTGAACGGGATCGAAGGTCACCAACAGGGAGGGGGCGGCGCGATCGTCAGACAGGACGGCCACGTACTGAATGGCCGGTTGGGCCTGCAGCTGGGCGGCCAGCTGCACGTTCTCGCGCGCCAGGTTTTCCCGATTGCGATCGACCTGCGCCAGTTGCGATCCGCGCTGGTCCACTTCGCCCGCCAGGTACACCACGACGCCAACCGCCGCGGCGGTGGCCAGGCCGCCGGCGAAGGCGGCGCCCCGCCACCAGCGCAGCGCTTTGCGCGCCAGCGGCTCGGCCTTCGCCGCCGCGGTTCGGGGCTGATTCGCCAGCTCGATCTCGATGCGCTTCCACACATTCGGGCTGGGAGCCTCGCCCGGTTGCAGTTCGGTCATCGCGGCGAAGCGTTCCTGCCAGGCCAACGCGGCCGCTCGCAAGGCCGGGCTGCTGCGAGCCTGCGCCTCGAAGCGCCGGCGCGCGCCGCCGCGCAACGTGCCCAGCCCGTACGCCGCGGCCAGCCGGTCGGCCAGTTCGGGATGATCGGTCAGGTTCATCGCAGCGCTCGCGTGCTTCAGGCAAACCGCGCCATGCAGCCGCGCAATTGCTCGATGCCGCGCCGGATCCAGGTCTTCACCGTGCCCAGCGGCAGCTTCAGTTGTTCGGCCAGCTCGCCGTGACTCAAGTCGCGCAGGTAAGCGAGGCTGAGGACCTCGCGCTGGCGTGCCTCGAGCTTGCGCAGGCACTCGTGCAAGGCCCAGGCCTGTTCGCTGGCCTCGCTGACGTCCATCGGGTTCGGCGAATCACCGGCCACGGTATCGCTGACGACGCCATCGAGTTCCACCGCGGTGTCGGCGCGCTCGCTGGCGCGGCGGCGCAGGAAGTCCAGGGCCCGGCTGCGCACGATCACGCCCATCCAGGCCAGCGGCGGGCTGAGCGCCTCGTGATAGTTGCCGGCGATGCGCCAGAT
>DATNCF010000028.1:0-6624 GCA_035571675.1 Burkholderiales bacterium
GAGGACATCGCGCAGTCATTCTAGAGATTCCGCGATGGTGGGGCGGCGTTCGTGGGCACGGGCCGCTCCGACGCGCCCAATGGAATCAACAATGTTCTCGGGTTTCCGTCCATTCACAAAGCCGGCGGCTTTCTGACGGAAGCGACGTCGTACCATCGGTCGGACTATGTGGTGGCGGCCCGCGCGATCGCGGGTCTTCTGGGGGCGGGCAGCCCCGAGCGGATCATCGTCGATCCGCTGGACCCGCGCGTCGTGCCCGCCGTGTCGGGCGAGGTAGCGGCCGCCATTCGCAAACGCTCGTCCGAGGTCGCCTAGCCGGACAGTCAACACCGATGCTCGGGCAGCGCCGGCTTGGGCGGCAGCTTCATCGGCCCATGCGTCCTTGATGCGCACAGCAGGGTCGCGCTGGCGCGGATGTTCTCCTGCCCGCGCTGGTTGGTGCCCTTGATGGAGAGTTCAATTCTCGGCCCCAGCTTCGGGTCCACGTCCGCCGCCGTCACCTCGGCCGTAATCCACGTCGTGTCGCCCACGAAGTTGAAATTGCGGTATTCGCAGCGGATGCGGTACACCCAGGCATCGTCGCCGGCGTAATTGGTGAGGTAGTGGCACACCATGGCGTTGCGCTGCGGGCCGATGTCGTAGGTGCTTTGCACCCCCACCTTGTGCGCCAGGGCGAGGTCCCAGTGCACGCGCTGCAGCGTGTCCCAGGCGTTGTATTCGTTGCGGGTGTAGAAGCCGCGCAGGCGCTTGCGGTTCAGGTAAGCCAGGCGCCAGGGCGGGTTGCCGTAGGGGCCCCAGCCCCAGCCGATGTAGTAATTGATGTGGTCGGTGATGGTGAAGGGACCCTTCACCATCCTGGGCAGCTTGTCGCCCACCTTGACGTCCTCGAGATACAGCGTGTCGCGGCCGCGCCGGTATTCGTTCTCGTAGGCCTGCTCGATTTCCTCGATCTGGGCGTCCGTGTACGGCTCGATGGCGGCCTTGATGTTCTTGCCTTCGCTCTCGGTGCGGGTTTCCTTCTTGTCGCGCGCCTCGCGCTCCACGTGCACGAACCAGCGCGACCCGGTGACCAGCACTTCCTGGGACTTCTGGTCCCACTTCGAGAAGGAATTGGTCACCAGGCAGCTCTTGCCGCCGAACTTCGAGGTCTTTTCCTCCACCGTGGCCACCCACTCCGAACGGTCCAACACCGTGCCCAGGGTGATGGGCCCGTGGTAGTAGGCCTCATTGCCGGAGTTGAAGAGCTGCACGCCGCGCAGCGCCTTGCTGGTCTCCTTCTCGAACTCCGGGGTCATTTTCTTCGACCGGTCGTAGCCCATGGTGGTGTCGTAGCCGGGCGGGGCGATCATGCCGCCCCAGCGCGTGGTCTTGCCGTATTCCGGATCGTTGAACAGCGGATTGTCGTCGCCGATGCCCACGGCCCAGTGGCGGATGGTGTCCACCCCCGCTTCGGTGTTCCACGGCAGGTCGGCGAGGATGCCGCCGCGCAGCGACGGGTTGGGGTAGCCGATGCGCCGGCGCATCAACTCGATGGATTCGGGGGAAAGTTTCGCGCGTATCAGGCCGTCGTCCACCATGGTTCCGTTCCGTTGCTGGGATGACACAGTAGGTTGTGCAACTCAGTATACTGGGCGGCACAACCTGATTGAGCGACGCGAATCCGCCCGGCATCCGCGATTATGGCGGTTTTCCGACAGGCGATTGGCCAGGACACAGCCGGCGCTCGCCCGCCGGCGATAATGAAATCAAACGGTTTCTTCGGGGCTGTTCCCTGCGGCCCTGTTTAACACGGGCGGGCCGAGTCGCCGTATCCTGATATCGCCAGCGTCTCAGGGGCGGCCATTCGGATATGGCGCTTGAAATGTCCGGACGCGGGTCAAATAATCGGCTGCACTCGATTCCAGATTCCAGGAGCAGACCATGTCCAGCACGTACCGGATCGTCGACGCCGATTCCCACCTGAACCCTCCCCCGACGTTCTGGGCCGACTACTTGCCGGCCAGGTTCCGCGAGCGCGCGCCGCGCGTCGAGCCGGGGGAGGATGCCGACTACGTCGTGTTCGAGGGCGCGCGCAAGAAGCTGAACATCACCGGCGCGCTGGCCGGCACCAAGGAGGAGAACTGGAAAACCGAAGGGCGACTGTCCGAGACCGCCCGTGGCGGATACGAAGCCTCGGTGCGCCTGGCCGAGATGAAGCAGGACGGGATGGACGCGGCTATCATCTACGGCGGGGGCCCGCTAGGTTCCAAGGACCCGGAACTGTTCCTGTCCAGCTTCGAGGCCTACAACCGCTTCCTGGCCGACTTCTGCAGTCACGACAAATCCAGGCTGTTCGGTGTAGGCTACCTGCCCATGCACGACGTGGGCGAGGCGGTGCGCATCATGCGCGAGGCGCACAGGCTGGGACTGCGCGGCGTCAACATCCCAGCGTTTCCCTTCTCCTTGGACGTGCTGGAGCAGAACTCCAAACGGCCGGCCGGCACCTTGGGAATGGCGGCCATGGCAGGAGATCCCGCGAGCCCGCGCCAGTACGACAACCCCGAGTTCCATCCCTTCTGGGAAGCAGCCATCGAACTGGGCATGCCCATCACCATCCATTTGGGCGGGCGCACGGTGCGCATGCAGGGAGACCGCTTCATCACCGACCTGGTGATGTCCAAGTTCTCCATGGCCGAGCCCATCGCCATTCTCATCCTGAACGGCGTGTTCCAACGCTACCCGGAGCTGCGCTTCGTGTCGGTCGAGTCGGGCGTGGGCTGGATGCCTTTCATGGCCGATTACATGGACAAGACCTGGGCGCGCCACCGCCATTGGACCAAAAGCCCGCTCAAGAACCCGCCCAGCTTCTACATGGATCAGAACGTGTACGGCTCCTTCATCCACGATGCGGTGGGCGTTGCGACGCGGCACTTGCCGGGGGGTAAGAACATCATGTGGTCGTCGGATTATCCGCACTCGGAATCCACGTTTCCCAACTCCAACGGCATGATCGCCAAGCTGTTTGCGGGCGTGCCGGAGGAAGAGAAGAACGAGATCATCTGCGGTCGCGCGAAAAAACTGTTTCACATCGGTTAGCGGCCGGTGTCGGATCAGAAACCTGTCTTCGGCCACGACCACAAGCCGGCAATCGCCGGGCCGCTGCTCGGCCTGCGCGTGCTTGAAATCTGTTCAGGCCGGGCGGGCGCCTACTGCGGCAAGCTGTTGTCAGACCTGGGAGCCGAGGTGGTGAAGCTCGAGCCGCCCGAGGGCGATTCGGCGCGCCGCGCCGGGCCTTTTGCGCCGGGGCTGGCCTCGCCCGAGGCCAGCGGGCTTTTTCTGTACCTGAACACCGGCAAGCGCAGCGTGCTGTCGAGCGGCCCGGACGAACGGAACGCCGTCGCCCGCCTGCTCGAAAGTGCCGACATCCTGATCGAGGACCTCGACGCCGGACGCCGCGCGGAGCTGCTGCCCACCGCGCCCGAGCGACTCATCTGGTGCTCCATCACGCCATACGGCCTCTCCGGTCCCTATGCCGGGTTCAAGGGCGTGCACTTGAACATCTTTCATGCCGGCGGGGAAGGGCATCTGCTGCCCAGCGGCGAGGGCTACATGCGCTTTCCCGACCGGCCGCCGCTGCAGATCGGCGGCAATGCCGGCGACGGCGACACCGGCGCCAGTGCCGCTGTCGCCATATTGGCCGGATGGCTCTCGGGAGCCGGCCAGCGCATCGACGTGTCGGCGCAGGAATCTCAGCTCACCCTGAACCGCACGCGCCTGTCGCGCTTCAACCACGACGGCATCGAACTGCGGCGCTCGGGCCCGCCCTACGCGGGCGCGGGCATGTTCCGCTGCTCGGACGGCTGGGTGCAGATCCTCGGCACGCAAGACGAGTGTTGGAAGCGCCTGGGGGAAGTAGCCGGCGAGTTCGCCGACGCCCGCTTCGCGACCAACCAGGGCCGGCGCGACAACAGCGCCGCGCTGCGCGAACGGCTGTCGGCGTGGTGCGGCCAACGCAGCCGCGCCGAGGTGGTCCAGGTGCTGTCGGCGCAAGGCTTCGCCGTGGGCGCCTTCAAGTCGGCCGCCGACGTGGCCGGCTCGGCGCAACTGGCGGCACGCGAATTCTTCCAGACCGTCGACCATCCCCACGCCGGCCGCATCAAGCTTCCGGGCGTGCCCTATCGTATGTCCGGCACGCCGGTGATATTGCGCAGGGCGCCCCGCCTGGGTGAACACCAAGGATTTGGCCCGGCGTCACCCGGGCACCGGCGTGCCCAGCCGGCCGGCCAGCCGCTGGCGGGATTGCGCATTGTCGATTTCACCTGGGCCGCCGCGGGTCCCTATGCCACGCTGCTGATGGCGCTGCTCGGAGCGGAGGTCATCAAGGTGGAGTCGTCCAGGCGCCTCGACCCCGCCCGCCGCGGCTTCATGGCGGACTACGGCGGCGTGAACCACTCGCCGAACTTCAACGAACTGAACCTCAACAAGCGCAGTTTCAGCGTGGACATCACGCAGCCGCGCGGGCTCGAACTGCTGAAGCGCCTCATTTCCGCAAGCAGCATGGTCGTGGACAATTTCCGGCCGGGTGTGATGAAGCGTTTCGGCCTGGACGCGGCAACGCTGATAGGGCAAGACCCGCGCTTGATTGTGGCGTCGTCGTCTGGAAACGGTTCCACTGGCCCCGATGCCCTGACGGCGGGCTTTGCCAGCATTTTTTCGGCGGCAGGCGGCTTGTCCGATCAGACGGGCTACGCCGACGGGCCACCGACGGAAGTCGGCGAATCCACCGACTACCGCAGCGGAAATGCCCTTGCGCTGGCGCTGCTCGCGGCCGTGGTTCACCGCGATCGCACGGGTGTAGGTCAGTTCATCGACCAGTCTTCGACCGAAGCCGTTGCGGCGCTCGCCCCCGATGCGCTGCTCGCGCACCTGCTGGGCGCGCCGGATCCCGGCCGCAGCGGCAATCGCCACCCGGTTCACGCCCCGCACAATCTGTATCGCGCGGCCGGCGACGACGAGTGGATCAGCATCGCCGTGTCGTCATCGGATGAATGGCGGGCGCTGTGCGAGGTCATCGGCCGTCCGGATTGGTGCGGTAAGTACCCGGATTCCGCCTCGCGCAAGGCAGGCGAGGAGGAGATCGATACCGCCGTCGCGGCCTGGGCGGCGGCCCGCGACGCGGGCGACGCGTTCCGGCTGCTGCAGGCGCGCGGCATCGCGGCCGCGCCGTCTTTCACCAACGCGCAACTGGCGCGCGACCCGCATCTGTCGGCCCGCGGGGTCTTCACGGAAGTCGTTCATCCGGTGATCGGTGTCCACCGGCTGATGCGGGCGCCGTGGATTTTCGCCGACGCGGGCGTGTGTTCGATCCGCCGCCCCGGCCCGCTGCTCGGCCAGGACAACGAGTACGTGCTGCGAGAGGTGCTTCAACTGTCCGACGCAGACTGCGCAGCATGCAAGGAAGTCCTGTGCTGAGCAGGTATCGGGTCCGACGCCAAGGCATCGCATGAAAGAAACCGCATGAGGTTGAAGAACAAAGTCGCAATTATCACAGGAGGCGCCAACGGCATGGGCGCGGCCGAAGCAATGCTGTTCGCGCGCGAAGGTGCGAAGGTGGTAATCGTCGACGTGCGGGACGCCGAAGGCGAGGCCGTGGCGAAGACCATCCAGTCCGCGGGCGGCGAGGGCAGCTACCAGCGCCTCGACGTGTCGCTCGACGCCGACTGGCAGAAGGTGCTTGCCGCGACGCTGGACCGCCACGGCCGACTCGACGTTCTGGTGAACAACGCGGGTGTGAGCGGGGTCGCGGACCCGGACATGCTGAGCCTGCCGGCCTGGGAGCGGTTGATGGAGGTGAACGCCAAGGGCGTTTTCCTCGGCATGAAGCATGCGATTCCCGCCATGCGCCGTTCGGGCGGCGGCGCCATTGTGAACATCTCCTCCATCGCCGCCTTCGGCGCCATGGAGGGCCTGCACATGGGCTACAACGCGTCCAAAGCCGCCTGCCATCTGATGACGAAGACGGCGGCAGTTCAATACGCCCATGATGGCATTCGCGCCAATTCCGTGCACCCCGGGATGCTGCCGCCCATGCTGGGCAGCCGCGCCAAGGTGAAGGCCGATCCGGCTATGCACGACAAGGTGCTTGAGCGGGTGCCTATGCGCCGCGTTGGCCGGGTCGAGGAGGTGGCGCACGCGGTGCTGTTCCTGGCCTCAGACGAGGCGTCCTACATCACCGGCACATCGCTCATCGTCGACGGCGGATGGCTGGCGCGCCAGTAAGCGACAAACTTGAGCCATGTTTCGTCACCAACCCAATTTCCTGAAAGTCTCCAAATGACGGCTGAAAAACCATTGCCGCTTCCCGATGCGATTTCGCAAGGCTTCTGGGACGCCGCGTCCCGGCACGTGCTCGTCATCCAGCGCTGCGGACATTGCGGCACGCTGGCGCATCCGCCGCGCGTGGTATGCGCCAACTGCCTGGCGCCGGTGCCGTCCTGGACCTTCCAGCCGGTGAGCGGCCGGGGCAGGATACGCACCTGGACCGTCATGCGCCAGAGCTTCCTGCCGGGGTTCAAGGCGGACGTGCCCTACGTCATCGTTGAGGCCGAGCTGGAGGAACAAAAGGGCCTGCGCGTGCTGGCGCGC
>DATNCF010000029.1:0-19832 GCA_035571675.1 Burkholderiales bacterium
AATGCAGCACGGCCAGGGGCCCGATGACGTAAATCAAACGGTGCAGCCATTGCCAGCGCCGGCTGCCCAGGCGCCGCACCATGCCCCGGGTGGACGTGGCGGCCAGCGGCAGCAGCAGGACCAGGGACAGGAAGCCGACGGTGATGAAGGGCCGCTTGGCGATGTCCTTGGCGATGCCGGACACGCTGAACAACTGGTCGAAGCTCACGTAGCTAGACACGTGCAGCAGCACGTAGAAAAAGGCGAACAGCCCCAGCATGCGCCGCAGCCGCACCAGCCAGGCCCAGCCCGTGGCAAGGCGCAGCGGCGTGACGGCCAGGGTGATCAACAGCAGCCGCAGCGCCCAGTCGCCCAGGCTGCGGGTGACGAACTCGGCCGGATTGGTCCCCAGCGCGTCTTCACCCAGCACCGCGGCCTGGTAGATGCCGATGGCCAGGCGCGTGGCCGGGACAAGGGCGAGCAGGAACACGGCCACCTTCACGGTGGTGACCAGGCGCGGAGCGGGATTGCGAATCGAATGCGCGGCCATGGGAATGCGCAGGGTTGCGGAAGCGCGGACTAGCAGGAGCCTGGTCGAGAGCGTCCTTCGGGAAGAGCCGTTTAAAAAAACCTGCTCAGGTTCATGCCGGTGTACAGGCCCGCCACCTGATCGCCGTAGCCGTTGAACATTTCCGTGCGGCGGTTGGCGAAAAAGCCCGGCAGGCGGCGCTCGCTTTTCTGGCTCCAGCGGGGATGGTCCACTTCGGGATTCACGTTGGAGTAGAAGCCGTACTCGTTGGCGTTGGCCTTTTCCCACGCCGTCTTGGGCTGGTTTTCCACCAGGCGGATTTCCACAATGGACTTGGCGCTCTTGAAGCCGTATTTCCACGGCACCACCAGCCGCACCGGCGCGCCGTTCTGGTTGGGCAGCACTTCGCCGTACAGGCCCACCGCGAGGATGGTGAGCGGATGGCTGGCCTCGTCCATGCGCAGGCCCTCGGTGTAGGGCCAGTCCAGGTAGGGCAGGCGCACCCCCGGCATGGTGTCGGGCTGCACGGCTGTGACGAACTCCACGAACTTGGCCTTGGAGGTGGGCTCCACGTCGCGCAGGATGCGGTTCAGCTCGAACCCCACCCAGGGAATGACCATGGACCAGGCCTCCACGCAGCGCAGACGGTAGATTCTTTCCTCCAGCGGAAATTTGAGCAAATCGTCGATGGCGTAGGTGCGCGGCTTTTTCACTTCGCCCTTGACCGTAATGGTCCAGGGGCGGGTGCGCAGCTTGCCGGCGTTGCGCTCGGGATCTTCTTTCTCGGTGCCGAACTCGTAGAAATTGTTGTAGGACGTGATCTGCTTGAGGGTGTTCTGCTTTTCGCCGGTGCTGTAGGTGCTGGGCTTGAACGCGGGCAGTTTGACGCTCGTTTGAGCCTGGGCCTCAGGCAGAAACAGCCCACCGGCCATGGCCGCAGCGGCACCCATGAACTCGCGCCGCTTGATATAAACCTCGCGCGGCGTGATTTCCGAGGGAGAAATTGGTGAAGCTCGCTTGATCAGCACAACGGAGTCCTTTTTTCCAACCCGCCAGAGCCGAATGGCGCTTTAGGGTTGAGCATGTTGGGGCCGGCCAGGCAAAGGCCCTTGGCCCGGCCGGATAAGCCCTTCGGTCTTATCCGGTTATTCCGGATTCAACTGTTTGTAGACCAGTGTAGCCACTTGCAATAGGTCGGCCCGGCTCATTTCTCCTGACAGCGCATAGCCATAGTTGCCGTCGATCCAGTAGAACACGGCCACCTTGTCCTCCTGGCTGAAGCGGAACGCCGTGGAGCGGGGGTCGCCCTTCTGCGCGCTCACGTACAGGGTGAGGCGCGTGCCGCGCCCGTCCTGGAACATGAACTGCGCCACCGGGCCGTTGGAGCCCGACAGCAGCCGGCCGCCCACCAGGGTGTAGCCCAGCGCGGCCAGGGTGGGGCATTTGAGGTGCGTGCCCAGGCGCTTGGACAGCCAGGCCACGAGGTGGTCTTCCTGGGCGGCCCACACTTCCACTGGGTGGCGCACTTCCGGGCTGTACACGGCATGGGCCACCGCGGCCTGGCGCGCCAGCGCCGAGGCCGGCTGGCCGGCCAGGGGCAGGCCGAACACGGCGCTGCGCCCGATCCAGCCCAGTGCGACGCCCGCGAGCAGCAGCCCCGCCGCCGCGGCATAGGGCCGCCAGCGCCGCGCCGGCCGTGCCGCCAAGCGCTCGGGCACGGGCTCGTCCAGCACCGGGTTGTAGGCGTGGCGCAGCGCGGCGTTGAGGTCGCGCCAGCCGCGCACGCGCTCGGCGTCGGCGGGGTGCTCGGCCAGGTAGCGCTCCACCTCGGCCACGCCGGCCTCGTCGAGCAGGCCGTCGGCGTAGGCGTGCAACCCGGCATCATCGGGCGCGGGCTTGGCTGCGCTCACCTGACAACCCTCATTTGACGACTTTCAGCGGCTGCGAAGCCGACCCCATGGTGAGATGGCGCAGGCGGTCGCGTCCGCGCGACAGTCGCGACATCACCGTGCCCACGGGCACGGCCAGGGCGCGGGCCACTTCTTCATAGGTCATCTGCTCCACGGCCACCAGCAGGATCACCTCGCGCTGCTCCACGGGCAGCGTGCCCAGGGCGCGGTCGATGTCCTGCAGTTCAAGGTGGTCTGCCTGGGTGGCGCGCACCGCCATCACCGGCAGCGCTTCCATGCTGCGCTCGACTTCATAACGGCGGCTGCGGGCGTGATTGACGAATACGTTGTGCATGATGGCGAACAGCCAGGCGCGCATGTCGCTGCCCGGTCTCCACAGGTGCAGCTTGTTCCAGGCGCGCTCCAGGGTGTCTTGGACCAGGTCATCGGCGGCGTAGCGATCGCCCACCAGGGCGCGCGCATAGCGCCGCAGGCGGGGGATGTGCTGCACGATGGGATGGTTATCCATAGGCGTATACAGGCGCGGGGCGGGGCGTATTCCGCCCGGCCGGCAGCTTCGGCTCTGTCTGCCGTACTTTGCCACATTCGCGCACACCGCAGCAGCCGGACGCCGCAAAAACAAAAGGGCCCGAAGGCCCTTTTGGTCCAAGCTTGAAGAAACTTGACTGAGTGCTGACTACTTCAGGCCGGCGGCGTAGTCGGCCACGGCCTTGATCTCGGCATCGGTCAGTTTGGCGGCAATGGTGCGCATCATCTTGCCGGCGTCATTGGCACGCTCGCCCGAGCGGAAGGCCTTGAGTTGCGCCTCGGTGTAGTCGGCCTGCTGGCCTGCCAGGCGCGGGTACTGCACCGGCACTCCGGCGCCCGTGGGCCCATGGCAGGAAGCGCAGGCCGGCAGGCCGCGCGCCACGTCGCCGCCGCGCCACAGTTTCTGCCCCACCGGCACCGTGTCCTTGTTCTTGGCCTGGCCGGGCTTGGGTGGCTGGCCGGCGAAGTAAGCCGCGAGGTTGCGGATGTCGTCGGCCGACAAGGGAGCCGCGTAGCCGGCCATGACGGGATTGGGCCGCTCGGCCTTGCCGTTGGCGCCGGGCTTGAAGTTGCTCAACTGCTTCTGGATGTACTCGGGAAACTGCCCCGCCAGCTTGGGATAAGTACCCACCACGCTGTTGCCGTCGGCACCATGGCAGGCCGCGCAGACCTTGGTCACGATCTCCTGGCCTTTGGCTGGATCCGCCTTGGCCGGGGCGGCGCCCGCCTTCGCGGCCTCCTCGGCGTGCGCAAAGTTCATTCCCGCCAGGATCATGGCGGCGAGCGCCAACGCTCGTTTCATGCGTTCTCCCCTCAGTTTCGACTTTGGTTTCGACTTTGGTTTCAACTTTGATTTCAACTCTGGCTTCGACACCGGTTGCACACGGAGGCCACAACCGGTTCCGCGATGCTTGTCCGCACCTTCCACGGGCGGGCCGGCGCCAAAAAGCTGCTATTCTAGCGTAGCTTAGAGGGTCTAACAAAGGCGGCCGGGTACCCGAAAATGGCGTACCAAAATTCGGACAACAGCCGCCCCCCCGAGCCGCTCACATGTCCATCCTGTTCCGCCAAGCGGCCTTCCAGACCAGCGCCAAGGAGTTGAAGGACCTTCCTCCCGAAGGCCTGGCCGAAGTGGCCTTTGCCGGCCGCTCCAATGCCGGCAAATCCAGCGCGCTCAACACCCTGGCCGACCACAAGCGCCTGGCCTTCGTCAGCAAGACCCCTGGCCGCACCCAACTCATCAACCATTTCACCCTCGGCGAAGGACGCGCGCTGGTGGACCTGCCGGGCTACGGTTACGCCAAGGTGCCTGCGGCGGTGCGCGCACCCTGGGGCCGCGTGAT
This sequence comes from Burkholderiales bacterium, assembly GCA_035571675.1. Lineage (GTDB taxonomy): Bacteria > Pseudomonadota > Gammaproteobacteria > Burkholderiales > SG8-39 > CAIYPG01. The sequence goes on from DATNCF010000029.1 coordinate 4,290, forward strand.
AGGCGACTACCTGCTCACGCGCCAGTCGCTCAAGGGCCTGGTTATCGTCATGGACATACGCCATCCCATGACCGACCTGGATTACGGCCTGATGGAATGGTTCAAGCCCACCGGCAAACCCGTGCACGTGCTGCTCACCAAGGCCGACAAGCTGTCGCACGGCGCCGCTGCGGCCGCGCTCGCCAAGGTGCGCGCGGAACTCGCGGCACTGGATGGCGCGCACTCGGCGCAGCTTTTTTCCAGTCTGAAAAAGTCCGGGATCGAGGATGCGGAGAAAGTGGTGGCGCGCTGGCTGGACATGGCGCTGCCGGCGCCCAAGCGGCAGGTGCCCCCCAAGACCGGCAAGCAGCCGCGGCCACGCAACAAGCCCTGGCATCTCAAGCAGTAAGCCGGAAAAACAGAGGCCCCGCATAGGCGCTATGCGGGGCCCGGGAATAAAAAACCCCGGGCTAAAGGGGATTGAAGCCCGGGGACAAATGCCTTAGGGGACTAAGGCACCCCGCTCAGGGAGGAGAAGCGGGAGACGATCTTGCGACCATCTGGCAAATAGATTCGCCGCACCGCGAAAGGTTCCGAGGGAAACGACTGGTTACAATTTCTCGCCGCCCGATGGCGGGCGTGCGCAACATGACGGAGCAGAGCTATGCAGGTCCATGGTGGATTTCCCCAGGTCAGGATGAGGCGCATGCGGCGGGACGACTTCTCGCGCCGGCTAATGCGTGAGCATGTGCTCACTTCCAATGATTTGATCTACCCCGTTTTTGTTGTGGAAGGCCGGAAAAAAACCCACCCGGTCCCGTCCATGCCCGGGGTGTCGCGCCACAGCCTGGACCTGTTGCTGCCCGTGGCCGAACGCTGCCTGAAGGCCGGCATTCCCGCCCTGGCGCTGTTCCCGGCCATCGAGCCCTCGCTGAAGACGCCGGATGGGCGCGAAGCCGCCAATCCCAAGGGGCTGATACCGCGCGTGGTGGCGGCGCTGAAGAAAAACTTTCCCGAGCTTGGGCTCATGACCGACGTGGCGCTCGACCCCTACACCAGCCATGGCCAGGACGGCATCATCGACCAATCAGGCTACATCCTCAACGACGTGACGCTGAAGATGCTGACGAAACAAGCGTTGACGCAGGCGGCGGCCGGCGTGGACATCGTGGCGCCTTCCGACATGATGGACGGACGCATAGGAGTCATCCGCGCGGCACTCGAAGAGAAACAGCACATCCATACACGCATCATGGCGTATTCAGCCAAGTACGCTTCGGCGTTTTATGGTCCGTTTAGGGACGCGGTGGGATCGGCCTCCGCACTGGGCAAGGGCAACAAGGCAACCTATCAAATGGACCCAGGCAATAGCGATGAGGCGCTGTGGGAAGTGGGATTGGATTTGCAGGAAGGGGCTGACATGATCATGGTCAAGCCTGGGATGCCTTACCTGGATATCGTCAGACGCGTGAAAGACGAGTTCAAGGCGCCGACGTTTGTGTACCAGGTGAGCGGGGAGTATGCGATGTTGAAAGCAGCGGCGCAGAATGGCTGGCTGGATGAACAAAAAGTAGTGATGGAGTCTTTGTTGGCCTTCAAGCGCGCCGGGGCAGACGGAATACTGACCTACTTCGCGCTGGACGCGGCAAATTACCTCAAGAAACAGCGCACCTGACCGGGCTGGCCTTAACTACAAGACCACAAAATTCGAACGGTACGAATGGGACGCCCTTGCTCCGTTGGAGCAACAGGGTGATGCGGCCAAACGCTCCGCGTCCTTATCTGAAATTTGACTTTCCCGAGAATCAAATTCCGGCCACTGCATCCAATGCTTTGACGAATTTTTCAGCGTTTTCGTAGCCGATCACCCGAACATTCCCCACTTCGCGTCCCTGCTTGTCGAAGAAGATGATTCCCGGAGGCCCAAACAGACGGAAGCGTTTCAGCAACGCCTGGTCATCTTGTGTGTTGGCCGTCACGTCGGCTTGCAGCACCAGCATATTGCTCAATCTCTGTTTCACTGTGGGGTCGGTGAACGTCCAGCGCTGCATTTCCTTGCAGGTCACGCACCAGTCGGCGTAGAAGTCGAGCAATACGGGCCGGCCCGCGCTCCTTATCTTGGACTCCAGTTCGGCCAGACTTTTAATGCGTTCGAACCTGGTCTCTTCGCCGACGGAGCCCGCCGAACCCAGCACTCCGGCTAAAGGCCGCAGCGGATCGCGGCTGCCGGCCAGTACGCCGACAAACAACGCCGCGCCGGCCAGCAATGCGAATATGCCCACGGCCTTGAACACCCGCGCCACGCCATTGGCATTGACAGGCAACGCATCGATGGCGCGCAGGAAAATCGCGCCCACGATGAGCAGCGCCGCCCAGGCCAGCATTTGCAGCACGATGGGCAGCAGCGGCGACACGATCCACAACGCCACCCCCAGCAGTACGAAGCCGAAGAAACGCTTCACGGTTTCCATCCACGGTCCCGAGCGCGGCAGCAGCGCGCCCTCGGAAACGCCCACCACCAGCAGCGGCACGCCCATGCCCAGCGCCATGACAAACAGCGCCGTGCCGCCTTCCAACACGGCGCGCGACTGGGCGATGTAGAGAATGGCGCCGGCCAGGGGCGCCGCCACGCAGGGGCTGACGATGATGGCCGAGAGCACGCCCATGAGCGCCACCGACAGCACGCGCCCGCCGCGCAGGCGGCTGTGGGCCGCGCCCAGGCGCTGGTGCACGAAGCCCGGCAATTGCAGGTCGTGCACCCCGAACATGGCCAGCGCCAGCCACACGAACACCAGCGCGAAGGCGCCCAGCACCCAGGCGTTCTGCAGCGCCGCGGCCAGCAGCCCGCCGCTGTAGGCCGCGGCCACGCCGGCCGCGGCATACGCCAGCGCCATGCCCAGCACGTAGGTCAGGGACAGCGCGAAGGCGCGCCCCTTGCCGGCCTGCCGGCCCTCGCCCACGATAATGCCGGAGAGGATGGGCAGCATGGGCAGCATGCAGGGCGTGAAGGCGAGCAGCAGCCCGGCTCCGAAGAAACTGGCCATTACGATCCAGAAATTGCCGGACTCGAACATGGCGGCGATGTCCATATCGGAAGCGAGACCCGAAACAGCACTGCTGGGCGCGTTAACCTTGCCCACGCCACTTTGCGGTTTGTCCGCCTGGGTTCCGAAAATACCCGGCAGCCCTCCGCTCGGGGACGTGGACGCTGTCATGTCCACGCTCACCTTCTGCAACTGGGGCGGATAGCACACGCCCACGTCGGCGCAGCCCTGCGAAGTGACGGCGAGCTGGAGCTTGTCCGGCACCTTGCCGTTCAGCTCCGGCACGGGGATGCGGATGCTCACACGCTTGCGGTAAGTCTCCATGCGGCCGAAGAAGGCGTCCACGTGGGGGGTGCCGGGCGGGAATTGCGGGTCGCCCAGTTTCGCTCCCGGCGACTCGGCGGCGAACTTGAAGCGCTCGCGATACAGGTAGTAGCCATCGGCAATGGCGTAGCTGACCTCGACCGCGTCCGGAGCCACGGCGCGGGCCGTGAGCGCGAAAGCCTTCTCCGGCTCGAGCAGGTCGGCCGGGTCGATGGCGAGCGCGGAGCGAGGCAGCAACGCGGCGAGCAGCAGCCACAGCGCCAGAAACGCGGTCGTTTTCGATGAGAATTTCATGCGCGCGTTTCTTCCGCCACCCAGGCGAGATAGGCCGGCAGGCCCGCGGCCACCGGGAGGGCAATGATCTCGGGCAGTTCGTAGGGGTGGTTGGCGCGCACGGCGGCTTCGAGCTGCGGGTAGCGGGCGGTGGTGGTCTTGATCAACACGGGATGCTCTTCGTCGTGCTGGATGCCGTCCTTCCAGCGGTACACCGACCGGCAGGGCGCGAGGACGTTGACGCAGGCGGCGTATTTTCCTTCAATGAGCTTGTCGGCTAGGTTTTCGGCGCTGGCACGATCGGGCAGATTGGTCAGCACAACCAGTACGTCGCTCTTGTCATTCATGATGACTGCCCCGATGCCGGCCGGTTTTCGAGGCCCGGCGCTTCGGCGCCGGTGGATTTATCCACTCCGGACGATCCGCTTTGCCCTCGCGACGCGGCAGCGGCGCGCCCCGTGACAGAAGAAACATCCAATGAGGCCGCAGCCAGCCCCTCGTGTACCGTCGGATACCGCAAGTGATACCCCAATTGGCTCTTCACTTTTGTGTTGACCAGTCGCCGCGACTCGCTCATGAATGACAGCAGCCCGGCAGGAATTTTGTCCTTGGCTTCTGCGCGGGAAATTCTCGGCGGTCGGGGCAACTTGAAATGGTCTGCCACCGCGTCCATCCAGTCGCCCATCAATATTTCGCTGTCATCGCTGGCGTTGTAAACACCCGGCGGGGCGTTTTCTTCCAGCGCCCGTGCGCAAATGCCGGCCAGGTCGTCGGCGTGGATATGGTTGGTGTACACGTCGTCTTCGCGCGCCAGCACCGGCGTTCCGGCCCGCACGCGCTCCACCGGCCAGCGCCCCCCGCCGTAAATGCCCGGGGCGCGCAGGATGACCAGCGCCACCTTGTGCCTGGCGCACCACTCGGTCAGCACGGCTTCGGCGTCGGCGCGGCGCTGCGCGCGCGGCGTCGCTGGACGCAGCGGCCGGCTCTCGTCCACCTCCTCACCGGCGCAGTCTCCATAGACCCCGCTGGTGCCGATATAGACCAGACGGCGCAGCGGGAAGCTCTGGGCATCCAGGGTCGCCAGCAGCGCGCGGGTGCGGTTGTCGGCTGTGCCCTCGCTCTGGGGAGGCGCGGCATGCAACAGCAGCGCGGCGCGGGGCAAGGCCTCGGAGCCCGGGAGTTGGTCCAGGTCGGCCACGAAGGAGCGCACGCCCAGCCGGGCGAGGTCGCGCGCCCGTTCGGGCGTCCGCGCCATGGCGTGCACCTCGTGGCGCCCCGTCAAAAGCGGCAGCGCCCGCTGGGCAATGTCGCCCGCACCCACAATGAGCAGCCGATTGGATATCATCCCGGTTCCTTAGACCGCCATTTTATCCCTTCATTTTCAGGCCATTTTCACGCAATGAGTTTCCAGGTCAGCATCCAGGATACCGAGCACCGCTTCACCGCCGAGCCGGACCAGTCCGTGCTCAAAGCGGCGCTGGCCGCCGGCTTCATCATTCCCTATAGCTGCCAGGACGGCGCCTGCGGAAGCTGCAAGGGCAGGCTGGTGTCGGGGGAGATCGACTACGGCAACTGCTCCCACGAGGCGCTTTCCGACGAGGAGCGCGCGCAGGGACTGGCGCTGTTCTGCCAGGCCAAGGCACGCTCGGACCTGGTGATCAAGCCGCGCGAGTTGCGCATCGGCGGCGACATCGAGGTGCGCAAAATGCCCATGCGCGTGATGTCCATCGCGCGCGCCAGCGCGCCGGACGTGGTGGTGCTCAAGCTGCAGCCGCCCGCCAACTTCAAGTTCGACTTCTACGCCGGGCAGTACCTGGACGTGCTGCTGCGCGACGGCACGCGGCGCAGCTTCTCCATGGGCAACGCCCCCGAGGGCGCCGAGGCCATCGAGCTGCACATCCGCCAGGTGGCGGGGGGCAGCTTCACCGACCACGTGTTCAACAAAATGAAGGAGCGCGAAATCCTGCGCGTGGAGGCGCCGCTCGGCACCTTCTTCCTGCGCGAGGAAAGCCCCAAGCCGGTGGTGTTCGTGGCCAGCGGCACCGGCTTCGCCCCCATCAAGGCCATTATCGAATCCAGCCTGCACGCCGGCATCAAGCGCCCCATGACCCTGTACTGGGGCGGCCGCCGCCCGCGCGACCTGTACATGAGCGAAGTGGCCGAGGCCTGGGCCCAGGAGCACGACCACATCAAGTACGTGCCGGTGATTTCCGAAGCCCTGCCCGAGGACAACTGGACCGGCCGCGACGGTTTCGTGCACCGCGCGGTCATGCAGGACTTCCCGGATTTATCCGGATACCAAGTGTACGCCTGCGGGGTGCCCATCATGGTGAACTCGGCGAAGAAGGACTTCATCGCGCAGTGCCGGCTGCCGGAGGAGGAGTTCTTCGCCGACTCGTTCACCACGGCCGCGGACGTGGCCAAATAGGCTACTGAAGCTTGATGGCCACCAAGTTGCCATCGCTGATCGTGGCGCCGGTGACAATGTAGAGCATCCCGCTCCCTGAAATCGCGAGCATTCCCGCCTTCGGGTATTGCCACACGGTCAGGTGCGTGTTCAGGTCGATCGCGTAGACATTCGCGTCGGTGCTGACGAATACGAGATTGTTCGTCACCACTACGTTGCGATGCAGGGAAGAATTGCCCGCTGGCGGTGTCCAGGACCAAATGACGTGGCCGTCGGTTTCGCTGAGGGCATCCAATGCCATGGGACCATTGCGCCCGGCATAAATGACTCCGCTGGCAATGGCCGGATGGGTGAGGTACGCATTGGCTGATCGCCAGCTGTAGGAATGCGCGGAAATATTGTAACTGACCAGCACGCGGCTCGCGCCCTGCTCGCTGCTGCTCGCCGCGCGCCCGCTGAAACCGGCGTTGCTGAACACAATGACGTCGTTGCTGGCGCCGATCATGGGCGCCGAAAATATGGAGTACCCCGTGAAGCCGCTGGCGAAGGGGTCCGTGATGGACGCCGCCAGCGCACCCGTGACGCGGTCCATGACCCTGAGCGCGCCCACGCCATATTGATAAACGTACTGTGCATCCGCGGCTGGCGTTGTCTGGTCCGATGCACCAGCCTGCGTTGTCCACTGCAAACCGCCGGTCAGGATAGAAAAGCTATAGGTATTGCCCGCCTGGGACGTCTGTAGCACTGAGCTCCCCGATGGAGTCGGCGCAAAATAACCCGACCACTGGCAGGAAGTCGGCATGCTGAATTGAAAGAGTCCATTGGCGGCGTTGACCGCCCACATGACGCAATTTTCCGAAGGGTCCGTGCTGGGCACGAACACGCTGCCGTTTCCATAGGCGGGCGGGCCCTCCGAGGCCATCTGGCCGAGGGCGTAGATCCAGGCCATCGATCCGTCCGTTTCATTCAGGGCATACAGCGCGCCCTGGCCGAAATAGATGTCCTTGGTCACGAAAACCTTTCCTCCGGCGGTGGCAACAGCGTTAATGCCCCCTACGGGTTCCGGATCGCCCGCGGGCCGGGACCATGTCCATAGAGGGGTGAATCTGGAAGGATCCAGCGTCAGATTGACGTATCCGGTGTGCGCCGCATCGCCTTGGAAGGTTGCCCAATTGCCCGAAGACACGACCGGACTGCCCACGCTTTCCGTAGCACTCCCCGAAATGCCACCTAGGGTAGCCATCACGGTGGCTGAACCTGCGGCAACACCGCTGGCCAACCCGGTGCCGCTCACGGTAACTTTTGATGTGTCCGAACTCGCCCATGTCACCTGGCTCGTCAGGTCGCTGATTGAACTGTCCGAGTAGGTGCCCTTTGCCGCGAGTTGCAGCGTTCCACCGGGAGTGATTATTTGATTGTTCGGCGTCACCGCGATGGAGGTTAGCGTCGCTCCAAAAGCACTGCTCACCGTAATGGGGAGATACGAAAAAGCGGCAAAACCGAAGAAGGAACTGGAACCGGCGCCTGGAACCGGAACGGCCGAAGCAATTGCCAGAAGGATGTCCCTATTGCCGGGAGAAATGCTATTGGGGGCGATGGTGAAAGAGGTCGAGGACGCCGACACGGCCTGTGCCGTGCCGCCGGGGGGCCAGATGGCATTGCCATTCGGATCGGCCGCGTCCAGGACCTCCAACGCATAGCCCGAATTGCTCGTGGGTACCGCCGGCGCCCAGCCCACCGTGTTGGAAGCATTCGCGCCCCAAATAGTGCCCAACGTCGGATTGGTGATTTGCGGATAGGTTGTGAACTGGGTTGCGGAGGCCGAATAGGTCGTCCCGGAAAACGTCACCGTCAGCGTAAGGGCGTCTCCCGGGCTGACGTTGAGACTTGCTTCATACGCCTGATCGGCCGAGTTGTAGGGCAAATTGACGCCGTTGACCGTCACAGACGCGCTGGTGATGATTGCCCCGGTCGAACCGTCCTGGACAACCACTTGCGCAGCGGAATTGAAACCGGCTGGAACAACTCCGGACAGGACATGACCGGCGGGAAAGCTGCCTAATATGGCGGTGATGACGGGCGGGGCAACGACACTTCCGCCTCCAGAATTGCCAGGGCCTCCGCCGCCCCCTCCACCTCCGCCACAGCCCTCTAACGCAAGCAGCACCGTGATCGCGAGCGCGATCACATTAATGATCCGGCTACCGGTCAGCAATTCCCGCTCCCCTGCCGAAGCAGGAAATCGTTCCCGCATCAGGCTTGTGACGGGGCAACGCCTGACGAACCCCGCGCTGATTTTCTTAGTGCGCCTTCAGGAGGCGCAGGGCACTATAACCAATCCGGCTTGCGGTGAAAACGTTTCTCGTTTGGAGATGGGTTGTTTACAAAGGCGTCTGCTTATCCAGGAATGTGCGGATGCGCTGAATCGTTGAAGGTATCAGCGTAAGCGGCGTCTTCCACGGCTCCAGCACTTCCGCCCTGGGCGCAAGGGCCGCCACCTCCTTGCCGATGGCATTGGGATGCCCCGCGTCCACACCGGGCAGCACGAGCAGCGGCACCGGGCAGGTCTTCACCCAGTCGCGCGTCACGCTGAGCACGAATTCGCCGGTCCACACTTTTTCTCCGAACGCCGCCACCTGCTTGCGGTCGAGCTCGGGGCGCTTGGCGAGCATCTCCTGTTCCCAGCCTTCGCGCGAGCCGTGCAGCACCTTCTTGCTCTCCTCGTCGATGCCCGTGGGCTGCACCAGCACGGCCGACACCACGCGCTCGGGTGCGAGCTGGATGAGCCTGAGGGCGTGCGAGCAACCGATGCAGGAACCCAGCACGTGGAAGCGCTCGATGCCGAGGTGGTTCATCAGCCCCAGGTGGTCGCGCGCGTAGGCGCCCCACGGATCGTCGAGCTCGATGGGCCCGGACGACCGCCCGGCGTGGCGCTCGTCCACGCCGATGGCGTGAAAGCCGCGCTGGAATATCTCGAAGGCGTTGAAGGCCACGCGCTGCCAGTAGGCGATGTCGGCGGTTAGGCCGCCCGGCGGCAACAGCAGCAGCGGGAAGCCCTCGCCGGCGTGTTCGTAGTGAAGCGTGGTGCCACGGTCGCGGTCGATGTGAATGGGCATCTTTCTCTCCTTATTGGCTGCGCCGGCCCTCGGCCCGACATCTCCTCATTGACCGCTTCGATTGAAAGGCCGAGGATCTGCGCAACTCCGAGACAATGAAATCACTCGTCGCTACTGTCCTCAGTTTCTATTTGGACACCGATCATATTAGCGACCGGTGTGTAAATATCTACGTCCTCAGTCGGAGTACGAAGCGTGACTATAAGGGAGTAACGAGCTTTGCTGCTCCATCGGTTGAGGTGATGGCGCTCTCGCCACCATCCGACGACCGGATATATTGCAATCATATTTTTTTCTGCCAGTTCAACCGCCGTTCCCCGCCAGGTATCTGAGTGAACCGAGCCACGATGTCGCAATTGCGGGCCGATAGCCCACCTTTGTGAGTCGCTCGCTAGTTGCTGGGAATCGTCCTCCGTTCGGGCAACACTTCTAATCCTCTGTCGGAATTCTTGGACCGTTTCCAGGGCAGTTTTTACATCGAAACGAAGTCCGTGTGAGGCATATCTATAACGGCCACTCCATCCGCGTCTACCCGGATTGGGTTCAACAAAATATGACAAGGTGACGCGAAGCTCAACTTCGAGGTCGGATAAGTCGCGTAAGACTGCTGCCGGCCAAGGCAATGTGTGGATAGCTATATCCTTCGTCTTGTAGGCACTCCCATCCTTGTGATACGGCTGGAGTTCATCTTGAGCAACAAGGGTTAGCGCGTTATTCGCGCTCCAGCACGCCTTTGCGAGATTTGGTTCGCCGTAGCCGCAGTAACGAAGCAACTGAGCCGTCCTTTCACGAGTTGCGATTGGTTGAAAATGGTTCATCATGACCGCTGTCCATTCGGCGGAATGGACTGTCAGCCCTCGAATCGTTTCGGGCCAGTATTCGGGGTAACGCGCCTGTAGAGTCGTCGCAAAGCGGCAACCTATAGCTGTGGCGGCACTGGTTGCCCAAATTAAGGAGAATGGCCTATCCGTCGGTCTGCCATGAGTTGTTAAGAGACTCAGCTCATCAATTTCTGTCGCTGAGGCAGTGGCCGGATCAATGGCACAATTACCTCCTTCAAAAACCACGTCCGGCTTAATCGGCCAAGAATGATTCCACATGGCGGACGTACTACTGTACGGACTTACATCACCAGGGGTTGCAACAACAGTCCAACCTGGATACTTGCCGCTTGGTAAAGCGTTCATTTGCGTGCTAGCGCCGATGCTGATTGCATTCCATGCCTGTGCGGGATCCTGAACGCTTGATGTGAGGCACGAACCAGGGTGCACATGCCAGCCCGTTTGATTGGAATTCCCAGCAGAAATGAGCATCAGGCGCTTACGCTCATCGCCATATCCAGACGTAATCGCGTCTACGGCGGCAGACCAGGTCGACGGTTCTCCGTTTTCGTCGCCATTCGCAGTCACAGCCATGGCGAAAACCCGCTGCCTTAAAGGATTAGCCTGCTCTACTAGGGCCGCCGCGCGAGCCGTGATTGCTCCATAGAGGTGTGGCGGATTAGGGTCGCCGGGATTCAGAATTTTCACCGATTCAAGTCGATGCTCCAATTCGATGGTGGTTCCCGCCGTTAAAATTGGTGCAATGTCGCCGTACAAAGATATGCCGGCCATTTCCGTGCCGTGGCCCTCCTGATCGTCAACGCCCCAAGCGTCTTGCACCGAATAACAATCCTGAGCAGCGAGGGCGGGCTGAAGAAGGGAGTGACCCTGGGTTGCTCCCGTGTCTAAAATGCACGCAACGGCATTCGTTGTATCGCTTACTGTCACTTGCGCGAGGAATCCATCTGCAAGTTGGTATTGTTCTTCAGGAGAAAGACGCAAAAAATCTGCTGCCGTGGTCTTGCCTTCTCGAAGTTCGGCTATCGTTCCCGTGAGCCGCAAAACACGCCCCAGCTGCCTCTTCGTGCAATTTGCCGTGACGACTGTCCGTTCAGGAAAGTGCAAGATTTCCTCTGTGAAGGTAAATCCTATCCGGGCAGCCGCATGTCGAACACTATCCAGTGCTCCCGTATCCTCTGCTCTAAGCCATATCTCCCACCAAGCGGGGACGTTCGGGCGAGGGATTCGCAAAATGTCGTCAGTCCATAAGGCATCTATAGCCGCTAGCTGTACCGACTCAATGTTGGCCACCAGAGGGTTATTTTTCGGTTTCCCTTTTAAGGTATCTTCGTCTCTGTAAGCTTCCACCCGCTTGATAAACACGTCCAGTTTTCCGTTCGGCACATAGCATGTGGCAATCGTTCTACCCTGGTTCTCTTTGACGGTGAGTAGCTCGATGCCTTCAGAGCGTAGGTCTAGACTTTCGAATTTAAGCGGGAAATTGGCCAGACTTTCGAATTGAAGAACCAGCCCGGCTTCTGGATCAAAGCCAAGCCGGGTGCGTTCGGCCTCAAGTCCTTCTAAGTCTGTCCGAATTCCGCGGAATTGCCGCAAGAGTTGCGCGGCATGGCGCCGACGATTTCTAGGGGGAACATCAAATGGAAGACCCCCGCCCCGAGGCGAATATGCCTCTATCGAGGCGGTGTCCAATACTAGTAAATGCCTTCGCTCGCCAGCGTTACGACCAGTAGCCAACTAAGTCCCTCCTCAAAACAATTACTTATTTTGAATTTCTCGTCTTTCCTTCAAAGAAGCCAAGAGAACTCTTTCTTGCAAAATCTCTTGTTCATTGATGACTGAATGCTTAATCGCGTCCTCAGTAGCTTTTGAAATATCGGCGTAGCTCATGCCCTGGAGTTGCGTCGAAAAGCGCGTCCAATTCGTCCATGACTTTTTGACGGACGCCAATTTGCCCTTCAGAAGCTGGATGCCGAGTTCTTTTGAAGGCAGCCCATACTCGATAACGTCGTCGAAACGACGAAACAGTGCGTGATCCAAAATCTCCGGATGATTCGTTGCGGCCAATATGAGGCTGTGAGATTCATCAGATTCGATAAATTGTAAGAAGCTGTTCAATACCCGGCGTATTTCTCCAACATCGTTCCGGATTCCGCGCTGTGAACCTATAGTGTCAAATTCATCGAAAAGATAGACCCCTCTGATTTGGGTGATGTTGTCAAAAATTAGCCGTAGCTTCGCCGCGGTTTCCCCCATGAATTTGGTAATGAGCCGCTCAAGCCGGACGACAAAGAGGGGTAGATTCAATTCGCCCGCTAGAACGGCAGCCGACAGCGTCTTACCGGTGCCAGGCTGGCCGACAAAAAGGAGCTTCCTTCTTGGATGTAGCCCATGTGAACGGATTCGGCTGGCGTACCGTTGCTCCTTTACTACACGAGCTAAACGGTCGTGGATGTCGGGCGGGAGCACCATGTCCGACAGTCGTTGCTTCGGATAAGTGATACTTAAGAGACTGGCCAACTCGCCCTTTGGCTGGGCAATTGGGATTGGTCGACGCTCACCAAAAGATTGGGCGCGCAGCTTCACCTGTGCAATCAATTCTTGCAGCTCTTGGGAGAGCTTGTTATGTCCCAGCTTCGCTTCCTGAGCCGCGACTTGCTCGGCTACCGAGAGGAAATGTTCTTGGTTGCCCGCTCCGTATGCCTTCAAGAGCGCTTTCAGGTGTTCAGCATTTGCCATGAGCAGCTTTCTGATCGGGTTTCCAATTGTTGGCCCCGTTTTTCAGTGCGGGCTTTCCTTAGTTCGGTCATCTCGATGTAGCGACCGTGATAGCAACGGCTGCGGTTACTGCAAGAAATAAAGCAGTTTCTACTTGCTTGCTTTCAGCCTTTCCATCGACTAGCCAAGTTCACGAAGCTTTCGCAGTTCCAATTGGTCGTATCGTATTGCCGTTTCTCCGCGATCGCCTGTTGTAACCGCAATTTGATTGCAAAATACTGGTGACCTGGAATGATTCGTTCAATAAACACGTCAAATCCCGACGCAAAACCCTCGGTGTTTGTGAAATAAATTCCTGCAATCGAATCCAATTGCACAACACTACCGTCCTGGAAATCCAAGCCATAGTGTTTACCGACACTATCCAACTTCGGCCGCGAAACTACGAGAATATCCGGATACAACGGCATGACGCCTCCCGCTTCATTTATTTACCGCTTAGCAGCCACACGAGCGCGGCAACCACGCCGGCCCCTACCAAGAGCTTCTTCACCTCTTCTTCAGCCTCGTGCTTTTTTGCATCCGCAGTTTGCCGAAACCTATCCATTAGCACAGCTTGGTAGGCAGAGGGCTTCAAAGCACCTCGCTCCCATTTACTGACCGTCATGAAATGCGCGCCGAATAGCTGACCAAACTCCACTTGAGAAAGGTTCAAATCACGCCGCAGCCGAGCGATCATGTGAGCGTCCACGCCAGCCATAAAGTATATTTATGAATAAGCTAAAGCTTATATCTTGGCTTACGATCGACGTCAAGAGATTTTTTATCTGCCCAGAGTAGGCCCTCTGCGGATGGTTTGTTTTCCGTGGGCATGCTTCCAGCACTCGGCCATGAGGCGGTGAACAACTTCTTCAGGCTGGCCAATGAGGGAAGGCTACCAGCGCCGATGGCGCCGGTACAAAATGGTTTTCCCTTCTCCCAATCTGCCAGGGAGCATTGATCGACCCCGAGCCGCCCGCTCCCTCGGGCGTGGTCGTTCAGACCGCCTCACCTAAGTAGGCAGCGCGCACGCGCGGGTCGTGCAGCAGAGTGCGCGCTTCGCCCGCCATGACAATGGCGCCGCTCTCCATCACGTAGGCACGGTTGGAAAGTTCCAGCGCGGCGCGGGCGTTCTGCTCCACCAGCAGGATGGTGACGCCGGCGCCGTTGATGCTGCGGATCACCTCGAAAATCTTCTCCACCACGATGGGCGCAAGGCCCATGCTGGGCTCGTCCAGGAGGAGCAGTTTGGGGCGGCTCATGAGCGCGCGGCCGATGGCCAGCATCTGCTGCTCGCCGCCGGACAGCGTGCCGGCGGCCTGACCGCGCCGCTCCTTGAGGCGCGGGAACAGCTCGAACACCCATCCGCGCTCCTTGACCACCTCGTTGTCCTTGCGCGCATACGCGCCCACATCGAGGTTTTCGTCCACGGACAGTTGGGGGAAGACGCCGCGGCCCTCGGGCACCATGACCAGGCCGTCGCGGGCGCGCCGGAAAGCCGGCACCCCCGCCGTGTCTTTGCCATGGTAGCGCACGCTCCCGGCCGAGGCCGGCAGCAGCCCCGACAGGGCGCGCAGCGTGCTGGTCTTGCCCGCGCCGTTGGCGCCAATGAGGCACACCAGCTCGCCCTCGCCCACAACCATGTCGATGCCCTTCACCGCACGGATGCCGCCGTAGCTGACTTCCAGAGCCTGCACTTCGAGGACGCTTGCTTTGCTGCTCACGCCGCCGTCCCCTGCGCCGGCACACCCAGGTAGGCCGCGATCACGGCCGGATCGGCCTGCACCTCGGCCGGCTTGCCTTCGGCAATGCGCTCGCCGTGGTCCAGCACCAGCACGCGGTCGCACAGGCCCATCACCAGGCGCATGTCGTGCTCGATCAGCAGCAGCGTGATGCCGCGCTCGCGGATGTCGAGCAGCAGTTTTTTCAGCTCCGCGGTCTCGGAGGCGTTCATGCCGGCGGCGGGCTCGTCCAGGGCCAGCAGCTTGGGCTCGGTGGCGAGGGCGCGCGCGATTTCCAGCCGGCGCTGGTCGCCGTAGGGCAGGGTCTTGGCGATGGCGTTGGCGTGGCGCGCCAAGCCCACTTCCTCGAGCAGCGCGTGCGCGCGGGCGTGGATGGCGGCCTCCTCGGCGCGCGTGCCCGGGCCGCGCAGCACCGCGCCCAGCACGCCGGCATGGGTGCGCGCGTGCCGGCCCACCATGACGTTTTCCACCGCGCTCATGTTGGCGAACAGGCGAATGTTCTGGAAGGTGCGCGCAATGCCGCGCGCCGCGACGAGATGCGGCGCGCCCGCCGGCAGCGGCGCGCCGTCGAACACGATGCTGCCCGAGGAAGGACGATACAGGCCGGTGAGCACGTTGAAGAACGTGGTCTTGCCCGCGCCGTTGGGCCCGATCAGGCCGCGAATCTCGCCCGGCTCGATGTCCAGATCCACGTCCGAAAGCGCCTGCAGGCCGCCGAAGCGCCGGCTCACGCCACGCGCGGACAGCAATGAGGAGCGCACCGAGTGCGCGGGCGCGTTCATGACGAAACGGCGGATGAGCCCGCGGGCGAACCTTCGGCCGAAGCTTCGTTCGCCCCCGTGGTGAGCTCGCGCTTGCGTATGGAGGAGGGCCACAGGCCGGCCGGCCGCACCAGCATGACCACGATGAGCGCTAGGCCGAACACCAGCATGCGGATGGCCTCGGGATCGACGATGACCTTGCCGAACAGGGCCTGCTGCGCCGGCACCACGGTGAAACGGATGAACTCGGGCAGGCCGGTGAGCAGCACCGCGCCCAGGATCACGCCGGCGATATTGCCCA
>DATNCF010000030.1:0-2906 GCA_035571675.1 Burkholderiales bacterium
GGGGGACATCCACGAGGTGTTCTTCGACGGCGTGGAAGTGCCCGAAACGGCCGTGCTGGGCCGCGAGGGCGAGGCATGGTCCATCATCACCTACGCCCTGTCCAACGAGCGCGTGGGCATTCCGCGCTACGCCCTGGCGCGCCGCGCCGTGGAGCGCGCCGTCGACCTGCTGAAGGCGCGCGGCGAGTTCAAGCGCGCCGACGTGCGCCGCCGCGCAGCGCAGGCCCTCGCCTTCTGCGAGGCGGCGCGCATGCTCACCTACCGCGTGCTGGACGACCGCGCACGCGGCCTGCCGCCCTCGCCCGAGGCCAGCGTGGCGCGCACCGCGGTGGCCGCGGCCGAGCGCAACGCCACCGAGTTCGTGGTGGAGTTCGTGCCCGAGGCCATCGCCGGCGCCGACGACCTGCTGCTGGAGCACCACCAGCGCGCCATCGTGGCCAGCATCGCCGCCGGCGCCGCGGAAATCCAGCTCAACCTCATCGCCAACCAGCTTTTGCGGCTGCCCCGTTAAAGCCAAGGAAAAGAACCATGGACTTTCACTTCACCGAATACCAGGCCACGGTGGAAAGCGCGGTCATCGCGCTGGCCGACCGCCACCGCGCCGTGCCCGTGCACCAGGCTTCGTTCCATCTCTACGGCGACGCCTTGGACGAGGAAATCGCCGCATCGGGTTTTCACCAAGTGCTGCAGGACGTCGAGCTGGGCACGGTCACGGCCGTGGGCGTGATCATGGAAATCGCCAAGGTGCCGGCCAGCGTGGAAATCATGGCCTCCACGCTCATCCGCCCCACCTTCTGCCCGGATGTGCCGCGGCCGCTGGCGCTGATCGACCGCCCCGACCGCCCGGTGCGCTTCCTGCCCCACGCCAAGTCGGCGCTGCTGCTCGATGGCGACAAGGTCAGCCTGATCGAACTCGGGGCGGGCGACGTCACGCCGGTGGAATCGCTGTTCGCCTACCCCTACGGCACGCTGTCGAAGAGCGCATTGGCCCGCGCCAAGCCCATCAAGGCCGATGCCAACGAACTGCGCCGGCTGTGGCAAGTGGGCATGGCCGCAGAAATCTGCGGCGCGCTGGACGCCGCGCTCGCCCTCACCACCGACTACGTCACGCAGCGCCATCAGTTCGGCAAGGCGCTGGGCTCGTTCCAGGCCGTCCAGCACCGCTTGGCCGAGGTGGCCGTGTCCTCCCACGCCATGAAGTGGCTGATCTACCGCGCCGCCTTCAGCGGCTCGGCCGAGCAGGCGGCGTTGGCCTGTGCCTACGCCCAAGATGCGGCGCGGCAGGCTTGTTATGACCTGCACCAGTTCTCAGGGGCGAACGGGTTGACACTGGAGTATTCGCTGCACTTCTGGACCTACCGAATGAAGGCGCTGTTGTCGGAGCTGGGTGGGGCGGGGTCGCAGGGCCTGCGAGCGGCGGATTTGGCCTGGGGTACAGCCTGAGTTCAGGTTGTTCTTAAACTTCGGCCTTCCACTGGGACGGCAGGATGACGACGAATTCGCATCCGAGGCCCACGCCCTCGCTGGACACCGTCACTCGCCCGCCGTGCAGCTCGGTAAGCCCCTTGACCAGCGCCAGCCCGATGCCCAGGCCCGAGCGGTCTCCCCTGGCCCCCTGCTCCCATTTGTCGAATACCCTGCCGATCTCCGACGGCGGCAGGCCCTCGCCCCAGTCCCGCACGCTGATGCGCGTTTCGCCGCCGCCGGGGCGCACCGAGACCAGGATGTCGGCTCCGTGGGGAGAGAACTTGGAGGCGTTCGAGATCAGGTTGCACACCACCTGCTTGATGCGCGACGGGTCGATGGATTGCATCACGGCTTCGGACGGCATCACCAGTTGGACGCGCTGGCGCCTGGGCGTGGTGTCCACTTTGCAGGTTTCCGCGGCTTCGCGCACCACGCCGCGGAGGTCGACAACGCTCCGTTTGAGCACGGCCTTGCCGGTGTCCAGCCGGGCCGCGTCCAGCAGGTCCTCGAGCAGGCGCGCGATGAAGCCCACCTGCCTCTGCGCCAGGGCCACCGACGGTTCTTCCCGCGCCGGGCCGGAGGAGCGCGCCAGCACCGCCAAGGCGATGCCCAGCGTGCCCAGCGGGCCGCGCAGCTCGTGCGCAATGAGACCAAGCGTTTCCTCCCTGCGCCGCGCGGCGTGGGCCAGCACGTCCTGCGCGCTGCGCTCGTCGGTCACATCCTCGATGGTGGCGCCGACGTAAACCGGGCTGTTGCCCAACCGCACAGGGAACCAGCATTCGCGCCAGACGCGTTCTTCGCCCGCCGTGCCGGGGGTGACGGCCTTGAACTCCGCGTAGTAGCGGCCCTCTGCGCCCAGCGCGCGCTCGAACGCCGCCCCCACCTGCGGGACGATGTGAGGCAGAACCTGGCGGACGGTCTTGCCGATGTGCTCCCGCGCGGGAATGCCATTCATGCCGGCCAGCCTCTCGTTGACCATCAGGTAGCGCATGTCGCGGTCGAAAAGCGCCACGCCCATGGGCACGGCTTCGATCAGCGCCTGGAACGCGGCGTGATTCTCCCGGGCGGCGAGGGCGGCGCGCTGCCTGGCCTCGATGACCAGGCACATGAGGATGGAGCCTCCCAGGAATATCGCGATCTCGAGCCAGTCGCCCGCGGTGGGAACATGCAGGCGCGACAGAATGTGGAAGCTGGCCGCGGCGGCGAGCCCCATGGCGATCAAACCGGCCTGGGCGCCGCCGAGCCACGCGGCCGAAGCGGTGGCGACGTAGAACACGCCGAAAACATAGTCGGCGCCCAGCGACGCATTGAGGGCAAGCCGCAGGCCGAACGCCCCCGCGATGAGCACGCAGGCAAGCAGCAGCGAAACCAGGGTTCGCTGGGTGTGGTTCCGTGGCAGGGGCGGTATGCGCATGTCGTCCAGCCGGTCGACGACATGA
>DATNCF010000031.1:0-6814 GCA_035571675.1 Burkholderiales bacterium
GTGCTGGCTGCCGCCGGCATTGTGGGCGACTTGCTGGAATCGCTGCTGAAACGCTGGGCCGGGGCGAAGGACAGCGGCAAATCCCTGCCTGGGCACGGCGGTATACTTGACCGCGTGGACGCGCTCCTTCCCGTGCTGCCGCTCGCGGCCTTGGCTTATTTGTATCGCCAATGACTCCCAAGCCGCTGCCGCTGATCCAAACCCCATCCTGATGCCAATTTCCTCCTCCCGCCGCATTGCCGTCCTGGGCGCCACCGGCTCCATCGGCCGCAGCACCCTGGACGTGGTGGACGCCCATCCCGGCCGCTTCCAGGTGGCCGCGCTGACCGCCAACTCGAACGTCGAGGCGCTGGTGGCGCTGTGCGAAAAGTATTCGCCCACCCTGGCCTGCATCGCCGATCCGGCGTTGGGGGCCGCCTTCGAGCGCGCCGCGAAAAGCCGCTGCCCCGGCATGCAGGCCCTGGCCGGCCCCGAGGGGCTGGTGGCCTGCGCCAGCCACGACGGCGTGGACGGGGTCATGGCCGCCATCGTGGGCGCCGCCGGCCTGCCGGCCACGCTCGCCGCCGCCGCCGCGGGCAAGACCGTGTACCTGGCCAACAAGGAGGCGCTGGTCATGTCGGGCGCCATCCTCATGGAAACGGTGCGGCGTTCGGGCGCCGTGCTGCTGCCCATCGACAGCGAGCACAACGCCATTTTCCAGTGCCTTCCGCAAGGCCCGGGCACGCTGGCCGACAAGGGCGTGCGGCGCCTGCTGCTCACGGCTTCGGGCGGCCCGTTCCGCACCAGGAAGCGCGCCGAGCTGGAGTCGGTCACCCCCGACCAGGCCTGCGCCCACCCCAACTGGGTGATGGGGCGCAAGATTTCCGTCGACTCGGCCACCATGATGAACAAGGGGCTGGAGATCATCGAGGCGCACTGGCTGTTCGGCGCCGCGCGCGAGCAGGTGGACGTGGTCATCCATCCGCAGAGCGTCATCCACTCCATGGTGGAGTACGCCGACGGCTCGGTCATCGCGCAGCTCGGCAATCCCGACATGCGCACGCCCATCGCGCACGCGCTCGCCCATCCCGAGCGCATCGAGTCCGGGGTGCAACGGCTCAACCTCGCCACGTTCGCCGGGCTCACCTTCGAGGAGCCGGACCTCGCGCGCTTCCCCGCCCTGGCGCTGGCCTACGCGGCGCTTGAAGCGGGCGGAACGGCCCCCATCTCCCTCAACGCCGCCAACGAAGTGGCCGTGGAAGCCTTCCTCGGCGGTGCGCTGCCCTTCCTCGCCATCACCGACGTGATCGGCGGCGTGCTGGAGCGTTCGGCCGCCGAGCGGGTGGAGGGCCTCGACCACGTGATCGAAGCCGATCGGCGCGCCCGCGCCATCGCCCGCGAGCTGATCCCTCTGGCACGCGAGCGGATGCCGCGGGCGCGCGAACTCATGCAGGAAAGCTAGATGCATCTGATCCAGACCGTGCTGGCCTTCGTGGTCGCGCTGGGCGTGCTCGTGGTCGTCCACGAACTGGGCCATTTCCTGGTGGCCCGCGCGTGCGGCGTCAAAGTGCTGCGCTTCTCGGTGGGCTTCGGTAAGGCGCTCTACACGCGGCGCTTCGGCCGCGACGCCACGGAATGGTCGGTGGCGGCGGTGCCCCTGGGGGGCTACGTCAAGATGCTGGACGAGCGCGAAGGGCCGGTTGCCCCCGAGGAACTGCACCGCGCCTTCACCCGCAAGAACGTCTGGCAGCGCGTGGCCATCGTCGCGGCCGGTCCCCTGGCCAATTTCCTGTTCGCCATACTCGTGTACTGGGCGCTGTTCATGCACGGCGTGCCCGAGGCCAAGCCCATGCTCGCGGCGCCCGCCGCAGGCTCGCCCGCCGCGGCCGCGGGACTGCACGGCCGCGACGTGGTGCACAGCGTCAACGACGAAGCGGTGCAATCGTGGCAGGACCTGCGCTGGCGCCTGCTGAAACTGGCCGTCGACGGCAAGACGGCGCGGCTGGAGGTGGCGCGCGAAGGGCGCACGGCCGAAGCCACGCTGGATTTCTCCGCGTTCGAAGTGGACGGTCGCAACGAGGATCCGCTGGCCAAGTTCGGCCTCAGCCTGTTTCGTCCGGATTTCCCCGCCGTGCTGGACGTGCTGCCGGGCAGCGTCGCAGAGCGCGCCGGGCTGCGCTCGGGCGACCGCGTGCTGGCCGTGGACGGCGAGGGCGTGGCCAACTGGGAAGCCTTCGTGCAGCAGGTGCGCAAGCGCCCCGGCCGCGACACGTCGCTCGACATCGAGCGCGACGGCGTGAAGCTGGCGGTGCGGCTGCGGCCGGAAAGCGTGCGCGATGAGGCCACGCAGGCGTCCATCGGCCGCATCGGCGCGGCGCCGCGCATGCCGCCAGGAGCGGAAGAGGAGTTCGCGCTGGTGCGCTACGGGCCCGTGGCCGCGCTCGGGCTCGCCGCCTCGCGCACCTGGGATACCACCACCTTCAGCCTGCGCGTGCTGGGCAAGATGATCACCGGGCAGGTGTCGCCGCGCAACCTGTCGGGGCCCATCGCCATTGCCGGCTACGCGGGCCAGTCCGCGCAGCTTGGGTTCGCCGCCTACGTGTCCTTCCTCGCGCTCATCAGCATCAGCCTGGGATTGCTGAACCTGCTGCCCGTGCCGGTGCTCGATGGGGGGCACTTAATGTATTATGCGATCGAAATCGTTAAAGGGAGTCCGTTGCCCGAGCAGGCCATGGAATTCGGGCAGCGGTTGGGGCTGGCCTTGCTGATCGGCCTGATGGCGCTGGCCTTCTACAACGATATCAATCACCTGATTCCCGGCTGAAGCACCGCGCACCCGCGGTTGGCCGGTTATCGACTGAAACGGGTTGCCAAAAAATGCAAAAAAAATGCTGAAGCCGCTGCGTAC
This sequence comes from Burkholderiales bacterium, assembly GCA_035571675.1. Classification (GTDB taxonomy): domain Bacteria; phylum Pseudomonadota; class Gammaproteobacteria; order Burkholderiales; family SG8-39; genus CAIYPG01. The sequence goes on from DATNCF010000031.1 coordinate 2,888, forward strand.
CGCCTGCGCGGCGGTGTTGTTCGGGTTTTCCGCCCTGGCCCACGCCTTCGATCCCTTCACGGTGCGGGACATCCGCGTGGAAGGCATCCAGCGCATCGAAGCAGGCACGGTGTTCAGCTATCTGCCGGTCAAGGTGGGCGACACCATGACCGAGGAGAAGGCCTCGCAGGCCATCCGCGCGCTGTTCTCCACCGGCTTCTTCCGCGATGTGCGCCTCGAAGTGGAAGGCGAGGTGCTGGTGGTGCTGGTCGAGGAGCGGCCGGCCGTGGCCGCCATCGACTTCGTGAACATGAAGGAGTTCAAGCCCGAGGACGTGAAGAAGGCGCTGCGCGAGGCGGGCCTCGCCGAGGGCAAGATCTTCGATCGCGCGCTGCTCGACCAGGCCGAGCAGGAGCTCAAGCGCCAATACCTCAGCCACGGCCACTACGCCATGACGGTGACCACCACGGTGACGCCGCTCGAGCGCAACCGCGTGGGCGTGAATTTCGCCGTCGAGGAAGGACCGGTGGCCAAGATCCGTGCCATCAACATCGTGGGCAACCATTCCTTCGCCGAGAAGGACCTGCTGTCGGTGCTCGCGCTGCAGACGCCCAACTGGATCACCTGGTACACCAAGAACGACCAGTACTCGCGCCAGAAGCTCACCGGCGACCTGGATGCGCTGAAGTCCTTCTACATGAACCGCGGCTACCTGGACTTCAACATCGATTCCACCCAGGTGTCCATCACCCCCGACAAGACCGACATCTACATCACCATCAACCTGACCGAAGGCGAGAAGTACACCGTCTCCGACGTCAAGTTCGGCGGCGACATGCTCATTCCCGAGTCCGAGCTGCGCGCCCTGGTGAAGATCAAGGCCGGCGACGAGTTCAACCGCGAAAAGCTCACCGATTCCACCAAGGCCATCACCGACCGCCTGAGCCGCGACGGCTACGCCTTCGCCAACGCCAACGCCATTCCCGACATCGACAAGGACAAGCGCACCGCCGCCTTCACCATCATGATCGACCCGGGCCGCCGCGTGTACGTGCGGCGCATCAACGTGGTGGGCAACACCAAGACCCGCGACGAGGTGGTGCGGCGCGAGATGCGCCAGCTCGAGGGCGCGTTCTACGACAGCGACAAGATCCAGAAGTCCAAGACCCGCCTCGAGCGCACCGACTACTTCACCGACGTCGAGGTGGACTCGCCGCCCGTACCCGGGACGTCGGACCAGGTGGACGTGAACGTCAAGGTCAAGGAAAAGTCCACCGGAACCATCCTGTTCGGCCTGGGCTTCTCGCAGGCCGCCAAGGTGGTGGTGCAGACCTCGGTGTCGCAGTCCAACTTCCTGGGCAGCGGCAAGACCATCGGCGCCGCGCTCAACACGAGCAAGATCAACACCAACATCGCCCTGTCCTATACCGATCCCTTTTACACAGTGGACGGGGTGAGCCGCGGCTTCGATGTGTACTTCCGGCGTTCCGACCCCACTTCCCTGGGCCTGGGCAACTATCGCACCACGGCCTTGGGCACCGCCGTGCGCTACGGGTACCCCATCAGCGAAACCACCCGCCTCGACGGCGGCCTCACGCTGGAGGCGGACAGGGTGGAGACCTTCGCCGACAGCCCGGCGCGCATCCTGACCTTCGTGGCCGCCAACGGCAACCATTACACCAGCGTGGCGCCCAGCGTGGGAATGACCACCGACACCCGCGACAGCGCGCGCTGGACCACCAAGGGCTACCTGGAGCGCGCCACCGCCGAGGTGTCGGTGCCGCCCGGCAAGCTGCGCCTGTACCGCCTGGACTACAAGAACACCTGGTTTACGCCCATCACCTCGAACCTGACCCTGATGCTGAACGGCGAAATCGGCGCCGCCAACGGCTACGGCGGCCGCCCGCTGCCGTTCTTCAAGAACTTCTACGCCGGCGGCCCCGATTCGGTGCGCGGCTACGACACCGCCTCCCTGGGCCCCGTGGACACCGATGGCTCGACCCGCCTGGGCGGCACGCGGCTGCTGCTGGGCAGCGCCGAGGTGCTGTTCCCGCTGCCCGGCGCGGGCAAGGACCGCTCGGTGCGCCTGTCCACCTTCTTCGACGCCGGCCAGGTGTACGGCGCCGACCAGAAGATCCGCACGTCGGACTTGCGCTACTCGGCCGGCGTGGCGCTGTCCTGGAACTCCCCCTTCGGGCCCATGAAGTTCAACCTCGCCAAGCCGCTCAACCTCAAGCCGGGCGACAACAAGCAGGTGTTCCAGTTCAACATCGGGCAGGTCTTCTGATGGGCCGGTATAATGCCGCCCATGTTGAACCAAGTGGATAGCCGGCTCATGCATTTGAACAACCGGTCCGGTGTGTGGACCAGACTGGCGCCCTGGGCGCTGGCGGCCGCGTTGCTGGGCGCCCCGGCGGCTGCGCTTGCCCAGACCAAGATCGGTTTCGTGAACCTGGACCGCATCCTGCGCGATGCCGCGCCGGCGGTGCGCGCGCAAAAGAAAATCGAGGGCGAGTTCGCCAAGCGCGACCAGGAGCTGGGCCGCATGGCCGAGCAGCTGAAGAAGCTCCAGGACACGTTCGAGAAGAACGCCCCCACCATGGGCGAGAACGAGCGCCGCAACAAGGAGCGCGAGATCAACGACGCCAACCGCGAATTCCAGCGCAAGCAGCGCGAATTCCGGGAGGACCTCAACCAGCGCCGCAACGAGGAACTGGCCGGCGTGCTGGAGCGCGCCAACCGGGCGGTGCGCCAGATCGCCGAAGTGGAAAAATACGACATCGTGTTCCAGGAAGCGGTGTGGGCCGACCCGCGCGTGGACATCACGGACAAGGTAATCAAGGCGCTCGACGACAGCAAGCCCGCGGCGAAGTAGCCGGCGGGAGCGGCCGCCATGCCCAACCCGGCGCAAGCAGAAGGATTTAGCCTCGCGGAACTGGCGGCCCGCTTCGGCGGCGAAGTCGCAGGCCCGCCCGAGACCCGGGTGCGGCGCGTCGCCACCGTCGCTTCGGCCGGGGCCGGCGACCTCACTTTCCTCAGCAACCCGAAATACTTTTCAGGCGCCGGCGGCACGCGTGCCTCGGCCATACTGTTGCCGCGCAGCCTGCGCGATGCCTTCTCCATACCGCGCATTCTCTGTGACGATCCCTACCTGTACTTTGCCCGCGTGGCCGCGCTGCTGGCCCCGCCGCGCGCGGCGGTGCCCGGCGTGCACGCGAGCGCCGTGGTCGGGGCGGGCGCGGTGATCTCGCCGCAGGCCGAGGTGGGGCCGCTGGCCCACGTGGGGGCGGGGGCGTCCATCGGCCCCGGCGCCATCATCGGCGCCGGCTGTGTCGTCGGCGAGGGCGCGGCCATCGGCGCGGACAGCCTGCTGCACCCGCGCGCGGTGGTCGCGGCCGGCTGCGTGCTCGGCGCGCGCGCCATCGTGCATTCCGGCGCCGTCATCGGCGCCGACGGCTTCGGCTTCGCCAACGACGCCGGGCGCTGGGTGAAGATCCCCCAGACCGGGCGGGTGGTCATCGGCGACGACGTGGAGATCGGCGCCAACACCACCATCGACCGCGGCGCCCTGGACGACACCGTCATCGAGGACGGGGTGAAGCTCGACAACCAGATCCAGATCGGCCACAACGTCCACATCGGCGCGCACACCGCCATTGCCGGCTGCGTGGCCATCGCCGGCAGCACCCGCGTGGGCCGGCGCTGCACCTTGGCGGGCGCCTGCGCCATCGTGGGGCACGTCACCCTGGCCGATGACGTGCACGTCTCCGCGGCCACGCTGGTCACCAAATCCATTTCCACGCCGGGCACGTACACCGGCGTCTACCCATTCGAGCCGCACGCCAAGTGGAGCCGCACCGCGGCGCGGCTGCGCCGCATCGAGGAACTGGCGGAACGGGTGGACGCCGTGGAGGCGCGCTTGAAGGACAAGAAACCCCTGGGCAACAA
>DATNCF010000032.1:0-2211 GCA_035571675.1 Burkholderiales bacterium
TGGGCCGGCGAGCGCGCCGCCCTGGCTTTGCTGGCCGACGCGGGCCAGCCGGTCGATTCGGCGCGTGAGGCGTCGCTCGAAGCCAAACTGTCGCAATGCGCGTCCTTCCGCCGCGGCCTGGAACGTGCGTTCCCGTTCCCGGCCGATTGGGCGGCGGACGTTCCCGACAGCCTGGTGATCTGCCGCTGTGAAGAGGTCACCGCCGGCCAGCTGCGCCAATGCGCGCACGACACCGGCGCGCGGGAAATGAACCGGCTCAAGGCGCTGACTCGCGTCGGCATGGGGCGCTGCCAGGGCCGCACCTGCGGCGTAGCCGCGGCTGAAATCCTCGCTCACGCTTCAGGCAATGCGATCGGCCAGGTCGGCCGCCTGCGCGGCCAGGCCCCGATCAAGCCCTTGCCTTTCGCGGCGCTGCCGAATGTCGGAGTGGGGCCATGACGGAACGCATCCGCAGCGATGTGGCCATCATCGGCGGCGGCATCGTCGGCGCGTCCGCGGCGCTGTTCCTGCGCCGCATGGGGCTGTCCGTGGTTCTGCTCGAACGCGACCTGTGCGGTTCGCGCTCGAGCGGCGTCAACTACGGCGGGGTGCGTCGCCAGGGCCGGCCGCTGAGCCAGTTGCCGCTGGCGCAACGCGCACACGCCCTCTGGGCCGAGCTGCCGCGACTGATCGGCATCGAAGGCGAATATGTGCGATCGGGCCATCTCAAGATCGCCCGCAGCGAAGCCGACCTGGCGTCGCTGGAAAACTACCGTGAACGCACGCGCGGCTACGACATGGGATTGCAGATTCTGTCGACCCGCGCCGTGCGCGAGCGCTGCCCCTGGCTGGGCGCCGCGGCGATTGGAGGCTCCCTGTGTCCCGAGGACGGGCAGGCCAATCCGCGCCTGGTCTCCCCGGCGTTTGCGCGCGCTGCGCAAAAGTTGGGCGCGAACGTTCGGGAGCTGACGCCCATCGACATGGCTGCACACGACGGGGCGGACTTCGTCCTGACGTCGGGCACGGCGCTGGAAGTGCGCAGCAAATACCTGCTCAATTGCGCCGGCGCCTGGGCCGATCGCATTGCCACCCAGTTCGGCGACAGCGTTCCCATGGAACCAGGCCACCCCCAAATGGCCGTGACCGAGCCGCTGCCGGCGTTCATGAACTTCAGCCTGGGTGTGGAAGGCGGCGGTGTGTACGCGCGCCAAGTGGAACGCGGCAACTGCGTCATCGGCGGCGGCAAGGGCCATGCGCTGGATGATCTGCGCGCCCGGGTCCAGGCCAGCGGCCTCGCGAGCCTGATGCGGCAGGCCGCCGACCTGTTGCCGGCGCTGCGCCACGCTCATGTCATTCGCACCTGGAGCGGCACCGAAGGCTACTTGCCCGACCGCCTGCCGGTGATCGGCCCCAGCGCCACCACGCCCGGGCTGATCCATGCATTCGGATTCGCGGGCGGCGGCTTCCAGCTCGGCCCCGCGGTCGGCGCGGTGCTGGCCGACCTGGTGCGCGACGGCAAGACCGCCACGCCCATCGATGCATTTTCCATTTCGCGTTTTCCCTCCGCATCCGGCGCAGCAACCGCCGGGCTCGAGGTTTCAGTTGTTGTCTAACCCAGGAGCTTCCATGACCCATTCCTCACGTTTCCCATCCGCGCGCACCACGGCGATGTCCCTGGCCGTTGCCGCTGCCTGCCTGTCCGCCGGCCTGGCAGCCGCCGAGACCAAGACGCTGTACATCGGCATGAACGGCGGCACGATGGAAAAGACCTACACCGAGCACGTGTTCGGTCCGTTCGAGAAGGCCAACGACGCGAAGGTGGTCGTGGTCCCCGGCACCTCGTCCGACATCCTGGCCAAGGCGCAGGCGAACAAGGAAAAGCCACAGATGCACGTGATGTTCCTGGACGACGGCATCATGTACCGCGCCATCGGCATGGGCCTGTGCGAAAAGATGCAGCCCAGCCCGGCCTTGAACGACCTTTTCGCCACGGCGCGCTTCAAGGGCGACATGGCTGCGGGCGTGAATGTTGGCATGACCGGGCTGGCGTACAACAAGAAGATGTTCGCCGAGAAGGGCTGGGCGCCACCCACGTCATGGATGGACCTGGCCGACCCCAAGTACAAGGGCAAGGTGGTGTTCCAGTCGATGCCCTCGTCGACCTTCGGCCTGCATGGCTTCCTGATCTTTAATCGCATCCAGGGTGGCACCGACAAGAACGTCGAGCCTGCC
>DATNCF010000033.1:0-2240 GCA_035571675.1 Burkholderiales bacterium
AGGAATTCCTCGCCGCCCATGCGCGCCACCATGTCCTGCAGCCGCGCCTTGGCGCGCAGCAGGATGGCGACGTGGCGCAGCGCCGCGTCGCCGGCGGCGTGGCCGAGGGTGTCGTTGATGGCCTTGAAATGGTCGATGTCGATGGCCACGCACGACAGCTTGCCGGCGCGGCGGTGCGCCGCCGACCAGGCCTGGTCCAGGCGGTCGAGCATGTAGCGCCGGTTGGGCAGGGCGGTGAGCGGATCGGTGGCCGCGGCCTGCTGCAGCCGGCGGTTGTTGGTGGCGAGGTCGGTGGCCAGGGAGCGGATGCCGATGATGTCCTGGGTGAGCTGCTCCTGCTGGCGCAGCGTGCGCGCGGCGGCGCGCAGCCTGGCTTCGAACAGGCGCGGCGAGATGGGCTTGACGATGCAGTCGTCCACGCCGGCCGAGAACGCCGACACCATGGTCTGCTCGTCGTCGTTGCGGGTGAGCGCCAGCACGTAGAGCTGCTTGCCGAGCTCGGTCTGGCGCAGCGTGGCGCACAGCCGCGCGCCGTTCTTGCCCGGCATGTCCAGGTCGGCAATGAGCAACTGGGGCTGGAAATCCAGCGCCGCCACCAGCGCCTCGTCGCCGTCGCGCGCGGTGCGCACCACGTGGCCGGCGCGCTCCAGCAACTCCTTCAGGCTTTGCAGCGCGGCGCGGTCGTCGTCCACCACCAGGGCGCGCAGCGGGGCTTCCGCCGGCGAGCCCGCCCCGTCTGCGGCCTCGTCCTCCAGGCCGGTGGCGATTTCGCTCGCCACCGAGTCGGAGGCGTGGTCGGCCACCTGCAGGATCTGCGCCCACTCGTGCCACAGGTGCATGACGTCGGTGGCCATGGACGACAGCACGTCGGCCTCGATGTCGAGTTGCGCCGCCCCGGCCACCAGCGGCGCGAGCAGCGCCCGGCGCTGGTCGGCCTCGGCGTTGCAATAGTCGCGCAGCCGGCAGGAAAAGCGCAGCACGTCCAGCAGCGCGCGCGGCCGGCCGTCGGCGATGGCCACGCCGCGCCGGTCGCAGGGCATGCTGACCACGATGTTGGTGAAGATCTCGGGGAAGCCCCAGTCGCGCAGCATCAGCGACGCCATCTCGGCATGATCGATGCCGAAGCGGTCCTGCTCCATGGCGCGCAGGTCGTCGTCGGAAATCTGGTCGGCGCGGGCGAGCAGCTCGCCGTATTCCCTGGGGTAAAGCGTGGCGAAAGCGAGGCGGCCGATCTCGGCCAGCATGCCGCAGGCGAACATCTCCTCGGGCGCGGCCAGCCGCACCCGCTGCGACAGCGCCTGCGCCGCCACGCCGAGCAGCACCGATTGGGACCAGAACTCGGCGTAGTCGAAGCCGCGGCAGTTGCCCTTGCGGTAGTGCGAAATCAGCGAGAAGCCCAGCGCGAGATGGCGCACCGTGGACAGGCCGAGCACCATGACGGCGTCGGAAATGGACGCCACCGGGCGCCGGCCCGACAGGCTGGCCACGTTGGCGGCCTTGATCATGCGGCCGGACAGCGCCGGATCGCCCTTGAGCACCGTGGCGATGCGCGCCAGCGACACGTCCTCCTCGCCCGACAGGCGCATGATTTCCAGCGCCACGCCCTGCGGCGAGGGCAGCGGCGCGGCGGCGGCCAGCCCGGGCAGATCGGGCAGCGTCATGGGGGTCTCGCGTTCGGCAGTCCCTCTTCTCATGGCCGGTCCTCCACGCGCTCGGCGCACAGCGCCTCGGCGGCGTTGCCGGCGCCGAGATGGCGGAATTCGTCGGCCAGCGTGCGCACCAGCGCGATGCCGCGGCCATACGGCGCCGATTCGGGCGCCGCGCTTTTTGATTCGGACAGCGCGCCCTTCGACCCGGGCGCCGGGGCGCCGTGCTCGAAGCCTGCGCCGCTGTCGCGCACCGCCAGGCGCAGCGCGCGGCGCCCGGCACCGCGTGCCGCCGAAATCTCCACCACGATCTCTCCTTCCTTCAATGCGTCAAGCCGCCGCGCCCGTTCCGCCAGGTAGCCTCCAATGCCTTCGGGGCCGTCCTTGAGGCGCGAATCGAGCTGCAGCAGGCCGTGGTCAAGGGCGTTGTTGTACAGCTCGGACAGGACCACGAAATGGCGCGCGTGATCGCCGCTTTCCGGCGTGACGTCGCGCAGCAGGTTCTGGATGAGCGGCACCGCATCCACGCTGCGCAGGGTATCGCCGCACAGGCGCAGGCTGAAGGCCCACTGCGGGCGTTCGCCGCCCGCGGCG
>DATNCF010000034.1:0-17037 GCA_035571675.1 Burkholderiales bacterium
TCGAGGTCGCCCTCGATGGAGGCCATCAGGTCGCCTTGCGACACCGCGATGTCCAGTCCCGGGGCGATGTAGCCCAGCGGCACATTGACGCGCTCTGTTCCGGCCAGCGCTATCTTGGCCTGTTCGACGCTGCGCATCAGCCGGTATTGCAGCGACAGGCGGCACAGGTCCACCAGCCGGCGTAGTTTTTCCGGCTCGCGGGCCTCGTTCATGAGCACGCGCAGGTCGGGCTCCGATTTGCGGAAGCGCTCCTGCGCCGGAAAATTGCTCACCGAAATCGCGTCGATCAGCGGTGAATGCGGAACGGGAAGCCCGTTCTCCCTGAGCACACCCTTGCCGAACCAGGGCATGACGGCGTGCCAGGCCAGGTGGAAGTCCATGTCCACCCCGCCCACCCGGTCGCCGGCGTACGACAGCACGTCCCTGCTCCGGTCGCGTTGCCCGAATCGGCCGGGGCCGACGGAGACGACGGCGCAATCGGTGGTGCCGCCGCCGATATCCACCACCAGCAGCGTTTCCTCGGCAGTGGTGCGGGCTTCGTAATTCAGCGCCGCGGCCAGCGGCTCGGGCAGAAAGGCGATGTCGCTGAACCCGGCCGCGCGCGCCGCCCGGCGCATCAACTCGATGGCCCTTTTATTGCCGGCGTCTCCGCTCACCGAACTGTAGACCACGGGATGACCGATGACCGCCCCCGTGAGGGAAGTGTCCAGGTTGCGCTCCGCGCGGCTCCGGACCTCGGCGATCATTCTCGAAATGATCTGCTCGAACACGCTTTCGTAGCGTGGGTCGATATTGCTGCCCAGGAACAGCTTGGGCGACTTGAAATAAAAGCCCTCGCCCGGCGCGGACATGTTCTGGCGAATGGCCTGGTTCCCGACCAAGGCGCCCTGCGAGCCTTCCAGGGCGTCAATGAGCGTCTGGCCGGCGTATTTCTCCTCGGCCTCCACCACCGCCTGCTGCTCCAGCAGCCGGCGCTCACGCGCTTCGACCTGGGCGTCCGTGGGCCCCTGGTACAGTTCGCCGCGCCTGCGGGCCGCGCTGCGCTTTTTGTTTTCCTCCTTGCGCGCGGCGGCGACGCGCTCATTCAGCGCATTGGGATTGACCTGGCGGGGCGCATATTCCCGGCGCCCCACCCAGGCCACCGACGGCATGTAGGGTCCGTCGTCTTCAATGGGCACCAGAACAGGGTCGGTTTTGCCGGAGTCGACGATGCCGACCGAGCAGTTGGAAGTGCCGAAATCCAGCCCACAGAACATTGGGGATTCCATCAGAAATTTAACGCCCAAGCCCGCATTGACCCAACTTAACCGCGCTCGCACCAGCTCGGGGAGCTCGGGTCAGCGGCAATACATGACCATGGCGTCCGGAACCAGCGGGTTGTGCTGGCGGAAGCCGAGGACGTAGTCCTTGCCGGTGGCGACGACAAAGTCGGTCAGCGTCAGAAGGTCTTCAGGCTTGTGATAGATGGAAATGGCCATTTGCGGGCGATTCCGGCGGATGGTTTCGCGCGCCCCTTCCAGCGCCTGCAGCTCACAGCCCTCGACTTCCAGCTTCACGAAGGTGGCTTCGGCGTGGGTAGCCTCGTCCAGCGTCGTGACGGGCACCTTGACCGCCACCGCGGTCTCCGAGGCTGGGTCGTAGATATGTTCCAGCATGCCGCTTTCAATGATGTGCGCCGACAGCGCGCTCACTTCACTGCCCTGCTCGGCGTCGTCGACTGAACGGTCGGGATTGAAGTGCAGTTCGGTGGTGCTGTTCCACAAGCCCTTGCCCACCAGCGTGACGCGCCGGGCCAGCGGCTGCAGGAATTCGTCCTGCAGCCGGCGCAGCCGCGCGCGTATGGCGGCGTTGTTGGCCGCCGAAGGTTCGAAGGTGTAAATGCGCCTGAAGCGCCCCTGCACCGCGCGCAGGAACAGTTCGACGGTGTCCCCGGTGAAAGCGCCGCCATCGGCATAGACCTCGTTTTCGGAGAAGCTGAGGAAATTGCGGTTGGTCGAGTAGGCGTTGTAGCCGAAGCCGCCGTTGTTGCCCACGGCGCAACTGTCGAGGTAGTAGGGATTGAGGGTCAGGCGGTAGGCCAGGATGCTGAGGAAGGAGAACTGCGAGTACGCGTCCGCGAACAGCCCGGCCGCCGCAACGAGCCGGTCGGCATTGCGCAGGGTATGCTCGAAAAACGCATAGCCGTACCAGAAGAACCGCCCGATCTCGCCCTGGGTGGGAATGCCGGCCGTGCGCAGCACCTGCAGGAACTGCAACGGCGAGAGGGCGCGCAAGTTCCATTGCAGGCACTGGCGCCTGAAGTGCTGGGTGGCGCGTGCATTGGGCACCAGGATGCACGATACCGCCCGGGGATTGGCACGCGCGCCGGTAATCCAGGTTTCGGTGTCGATGACGGGAATGCCATACAGGCGCCCACCCTCTTTTGCCAGATGGTCGTCGACGATGCCGATGACTTGGGCATGGCGCGCAAGGACACGGATCTCGGAGCGGCTGACGGAGCCGCAGACGTAAAATTGGCCGCTGCGGATCAGGTCCGCGGGCGTGGCATCCATCCAGCGGGGCAGCAGGCCGTGGGGCGTGCCCGCATACGCTGCCGTCAAGGCATGAATACGGGCCCGCAGCTCGTCGGCTGTGGCGAAAAGCGGGTCGTGGAGGTCGGTGGAAGTGGTCAAGGGCTTCGTCACAGTGGGAATGTTGAATTTAAACAACAGGCCTAACCCGATCATTCTAGTCGACCCGCTTTAGACTCCACCAAGACCGATACGGCCTACCCGATTGCGAATGCCGAGTAGGTGAACGCCGGTTTGCCTCGTACGGGCGGCTGGTGTAAGGTCCGCCCCTTCCGTCGTTTGGCTGTTTCACATGATCGTCACCTCCGGCATCACCATGCAGTTTGGGGCCAAGCCCCTGTTCGAAAACGTTTCCGTCAAGTTCGGCGGCGGCAACCGCTATGGCCTCATCGGCGCCAACGGCTGCGGCAAATCCACCTTCATGAAAATCCTCGGCGGCGACCTCGAGCCCTCCAGCGGCTCGGTGGCCATCGATTCGGGCGAGCGCCTCGGCAAGCTGCGCCAGGACCAGTTCGCCTACGAGGACCAGCGCGTGCTGGATGTGGTCATGATGGGCCACGACGCCATGTGGCAGGCCGCGCAACAGCGCGACGCCATCTACGCCAATGCCGAGGCCACGGAAGACGACTACATGCGCGCCGCCGATCTCGAGGCCAAGTACGCCGAGTACGGCGGCTACACCGCCGAGGCGCGCGCCGGCGAACTGCTGCTGGGCCTGGGCGTGGCCATCGAACTTCACAACGGCCCCATGAGCGCGGTGGCGCCGGGCTGGAAACTGCGCGTGCTGCTGGCGCAGGCGCTGTTCGGCGACCCCGACATCCTGCTCTTGGACGAGCCCACCAACAACCTGGACATCAACTCCATCCGCTGGCTGGAGGACGTGCTCAACCAGCGCGCCAGCACCATGGTCATCATTTCGCATGACCGGCACTTTTTGAACAGCGTGTGCACCCACGTGGCCGACGTGGACTATGGGCAGATCCGCGTCTACCCCGGCAACTACGATGATTACATGGAGGCGTCCACGCTGGCGCAGCAGCAGAAGCTGTCGGCCAACGCCCGCGCCAAGGAGCGCATCGCCGACCTCGAAGAGTTCGTGCGGCGCTTCCGCGCCAACAAGTCCAAGGCGCGCCAGGCCACTTCGCGCATGAAGCAGATCGAGAAGCTCAAGGTGGAGGACGTCAAGCCCTCCAGCCGCCAGTATCCCTACATCCGCTTCGACTACGACGAAAAGGAAAAGCTGCACCGCCTGGCCGTGGAACTGAAGGGCGTGGAAAAGGGCTACGGCAAACCGCTGTTCAAAAAGATCGAGCTGTCCATCGAGGCCGGCGAAAAGGTGGCCATCATCGGCCCCAACGGCGTGGGCAAGTCCACGTTCCTAAAGTGCCTGGTCGGTGAAACGGCCGGCGGGCAGGAAGGCGGGCTGGCGCCCGACCGCGGCACGGTGAAGTGGGCCGAGCGCGCCCGGCCGGGCTATTGCGCCCAGGACCACGGCGCCGATTTCCAGGGCGCCGCCTCCCATAACGACTGCAATCTCATGGAATGGTTGAGCGGCTGGCGCCGCCCCGGCGACGACGACCAGATCGTACGCGCCACCCTGGGCCGGCTGCTGTTCACCGGCGACGACACCAAAAAATCCGTGGGCGTCATTTCCGGCGGCGAAGAGCAGCGCATGATTTTCGGCAAGCTCATGCTGCAAATGCCCAACGTGCTGCTCATGGACGAGCCCACCAACCACCTCGACATGGAGTCCATCGAGTCGCTCAACACCGCGCTGGAGAAGTTCAAGGGCACGTTGATATTCGTATCGCATGACCGCGAGTTCGTGTCCTCGCTGGCGACGCGGATCCTGGAGTTGAAGCCGGGCGAAAACGGCGCTCCCGCCACGCTGGTGGACTACCGCGGGGGGTACGACGAATACCTGGCGGGACAGGGGCTGGAATAACGCTTTTGTCTGACCCTAGCTGCGGCGCAGCGCGCCCCACGCCTTGCGGGCCGCCTGCAAGGCCAGGAGTGCCACGGCCCCGGCCGCCACGCCGGTCAGAATGTCCAGCAGCGTGGTGGTCAGCGCGCCCAGGATGAACCCGAGGCTGCTTTTCGCGGCCGCCACCTCCCCCAGGTGCGCGACGGCATGATGCAGGGGTGGAACGCCGTGCACGATGATGCCGCCGCCCACCATGAACATGGCAGCGGTGCCGATGACCGACAACGCCCTCATCAGCCAAGGCGCGGCCGTCAGCAGCAAGCCGCCCACGGCCCGCGCCGCGGCGCTGGTCTTGCCGCGCAGGTACAGGCCCAGGTCGTCGATCTTGACGATCCCGGCCACGATGCCGTACACCCCAATGGTCATGATGGCGCCGACGCCCGCCAGCACGGCCACCTGCACGGAGAACGCCTTCTCGGCCACCGTGCCCAGGGCGATGACAATGATTTCCGTCGACAGGACGAAGTCGGTCCGCACCGCTCCCGTGATCTTCTCTTTTTCCAGCGCCACTACGTCCACGGCCGGGTCGGCCAGCGCCTGCAGTTCCCTGGCGTGCGCGGCGGCGTCCTCGGCCTCGCTATGGAGAAACCTGTGGGCCAGCTTTTCCACGCCCTCGAAGCACAGGTACAGCCCGCCCAGCATCAGCAAGGGCATGACCGCCCACGGGGCGAGCGCGCTGATGGCCAGCGCCGAGGGCACGAGAATGAGCTTGTTCTTGAGCGATCCCACGGCCACCGCCCACACCACGGGCAGTTCGCGTTCGGCGCGCACCCCGGTCACCTGCTGGGCGTTGAGGGCAAGGTCGTCGCCCAGCACGCCGGCCGTCTTCTTGGCGGCCACCTTGGTCATCAGGGCGACGTCGTCCAGGATGGTGGCGATGTCGTCGATCAGGGCTAACAGGCTGGCGCCCGCCATGGCTTGCTCCGTAGGGTGTGCGGGCTTACGCGCGGAATCAAAACTATATCCGGCTTGTGGCACTACTATGTGCGTGGGCCACATTCCCGGCTGCTTCAGCCGGGCGGCGGCTGAGGAGACCCCTGATGCCAGATCACATTGGCCGGCTGCGAACAGCGCGCATTGCGCGACTCTCCACCCTGGACGGCGAGGGGCATCCCAACGTGCTGCCGGTGTGCTTCGTGGTCGACGGCGATCGAACAATCTACACCGCAGTGGACGGAAAGCCCAAGAAAGCCGCCCCCGATCAGCTTGCACGCGTGCGCAATATCCAGCGCCATGGCCGGGTGGCGTTGGTCGTTGATCACTACGAAGAGGACTGGCGGCAGCTCTGGTATGTGCTCGTACGCGGTGTGGCGGCGCTCATTCCCGGGGAGCCTGCCGAGGAGCGGGCGCGTTCGCTGACGCTGCTGCGGGAAAAATACCCTCAATACCGCGCCGGACTGCTGGCAGACGAGGCGCCGATCATCCGCATCAGCATCGAGCGCATCACCGGCTGGGAAAGCAAAGCGGGCTGACTTTTCCGCCTTTGCTCTTTGATGGAATTGCGGAGTATGACGGTTCTCATGGCCGCAATCGAAACAGTTAACGTTGCCCGATCAACGCAACCTTGGCCGCAGACGGTCCGCCATGGCGCACCACCCGCCAAGTCGCGATGAACGCCAGGGCCGCGCCGGCCCAGGCCAGGACGGCAAGCGTAGGCAAGAGCGGCGACACCGCCGCGCTTTGATGCAGTTGCGCGGCGACCATGCCCATGCGGGCAAAAGTGGCGACGGCCAGTAGCCCGAAAAATCCGCCGTTCACCATCCCTTCCCGGCCGGTGTGACCCAGCGCCAGCGCCGCGGCTATCGCGCTCATCAAAACTGCCGACCATGCCGCTCCGGCCGCCACCTGCGCCGCCATCAGCGCGGGCAGTGACGGCGATCGCGCCGCGAGCCACAAGGCAAGCGCCCCGACCGTGCTGGCGGCCGCCAGCACGGTCACCGAGCCTGTCCGCCTCGCCAGGCCGCTCGCCGGAAAGATCGCCAGATTGAATCCCACCCAGAACAGCGGCAGCAGCTGCTCCAGGTCGGCCGGCTTGGCGAAGCGCAGGTACGCGGGGGCGGAGTTCAGGGCCGAATGCAGTTGAAATCCAAATGCGGCCAGCAGCGCGCCGATGAGGAATACGGCGACATCCGCGCGCCCGCCGCCTCCTGCAGCCCGCGCGCCCTGCCCGTGCGCTCGGGCTTCAACCGGGGCGGAGGCATGCCGGGCCAGGTTGCGTGCGGCCCAGGCGAGCCCCAGTGTCACCGCCGCCAGCGACAGGCTCGCCGCCGCGAAAGGAACCGCCGGATCGAGCGCGCGCAGGCGCACCGTCAGGAACGGCGCGACCGCGCCCGCCACACCCAGGCCGAACAGGTACAGCGAGGCCAGCCATGGCTGGCCGGGAAGCGCCGCATAGCGGCCGATCAGCACCAGGGGCGGCGCGCGCAGCGCCGAAGACGTTGCCGACCACAGCACGATGAGCAGCACAAACGGCGCCGCCCCCCATCCTGCCGCGCTGGCGAAAGGCAGCAGCAGGAAGGCGGCGCAGGACGCCAGGGTAACGGCCAGGACGATTCGCGCCAGCCGCGCGTAAGCGGCGGCCAGGCGGTCCGCCGCCACACCCATGCCGACATCCATCAGAGCGAAAATGGCCTGGTCCAGCATCAGGATCCAGATGACGGCGCTCGCCGGGATGCCGGCGCGCGCTGCCAGCGCCGGCAGATAGATGACATAGACGGTCCAGCACAGCGCGAACACGAATTGCAGGGCGGCGAAATAAATGCCCACCCCGGTGGAAGTTTTGTTGCTCATGACGGGACCTCGGCTCCAAGATGGGCGATGGCATTGGCGTAGTAGGACAGCACCGCCTGCTCCTCCGGCGCGGCCCGATACAGCCCGCCCTCCTCGATGACGATGTGGCGCAGCGTCAGCGAGCGCAGCCCGACGCTGAAGGCGTAGTCCTGGTCCTCGCGCGGGATGTACAGCCGCGCGCCGCGGGCTTCCAGCGCGCGCATGCGGTCGTGCACCGCCCCCTTCAGCTCGAATTCGCTGAACGCTCGGTCGGCGTTCTCCTTGTCCACCAGCACGCTCGCCACCAGGGACACCGGCAACACGGGAATGACGCCGGCGATGCGCCGCATCAGCGCCGCGGCCACGGCGCCCACCTCGGCGTGGCGGGCCTCTTCGTCGAGCGCCGGGAAATGCACGCCGCGCTCGCGCGCCCAGGCGCGCATGGAAACCGGTGTGCCGAAGTTCACGCAGGCGTAGCCGAATCGGTGCCAGCGGCGCGTCAGCAGCAGCCACAGGTTGTCAACGACGAACCCGGCCGCCGTGGCGGCGCCGCGCAGGCGGCCGGGCCGCGCGCCGCTGTCCGCTGTCGGCTGTTTGACCTTCAGTTTCAACAACTGGGTGCGGTCCTCGAGCACCCGGTCGTAGTTCAGCCCCACCGGGATGAACACCACGTCGCGGCGCCCCTCGCCTTCGCGCTCGTCGAAGCCCTTGAGCATGTAGTCGAGCAGCCCGAATTTCGGCGGCGCCAATTTGCCGTCCACGCTCAGCCCGCCCTCGGGAAACACCGCCTGCGTGACGCCGGCCTCGGTGGCCATGTGCACGTAGCGGGCCAGCACCGTGCGGTACAGGGCGTCCCCCGAGCGGCGCCGCACGAAATAAGCGCCCATGGCGCGCACCAGTTGCTGCAGCGGCCATATCCGCGCCCACTCGCCCACCGCATACGACAGCGCCGTGCGCTCGGCCGCCAGGAACGCCACCAGCAGGTAGTCCATGTTGCTGCGGTGATTCATGACGAAGACGATGGCGGACTTGGTGTCCACGCGCGAGAACGAATCGGCGTCCATGTAGCCCACGCGCACGCGGTACATCATGCGCGCCAGGGCGCGCGCCATGGCGTAGCCCACGCGGAAGTACACATAGGCGTTGAACGAGGGCACGATCTCGCGCGCGTAGCGGTCGACGCGGCGCCATGTCTCGCCCAAGCGCTCGCCGGTCTCGTTGGCGCGCGCCGCGGCGGCCGCCTGCACCTTGGGGTCGTGGAACAGCCGGTCGATGAGCACCTGCCGGCGGGTGAGCTTGAACGACGGCAGTTCCACGTCCAGCCTGCCGCCGATCTGCCGGATGACGGCATTGATGCGGCGCCGGAAAAACCAGCGCATGCCCGGCGCCAGCAGCAGCACCAGCGCCGCCCAGGCCGCAAAGGCAACGAGCAGGACGAACAGCCACAGCGGCAGCGTGACGGCCGTGTTCGTGACACCCTCCCCTCACCGGCGTTGCGCGCTTGTCAAGCGCTTAAGCGCTCAAGCGTACTGCGTCGGCAGCGCCGTGGTGTATTTGATGCGCTCCATGGCAAAGCTTGAGCTGACGTCATGCAGCTCAACCATCTTGATCAGGCGTTTGTACACCCCGTCATAGGCCGCAATGTCGGGCACCACGATGCGCAGCAGGTAATCCACGTCCCCGCTCATGCGATAGAACTCGACCACTTCCGGGACCTCGAAGACCGCCCGGCAGAACCGCTCGGCCCACTCCAGATTGTGCTGGTTGGTGCGGATGCTCACAAACACGGTGACCCCGACGTTCAGCATGTCCGGATCGAGCAGCGCCACCCGGCGCCGGATGACGCCGGCGGCCTCGAGCTTCTGGATGCGCCGCCAGCACGGCGTGGAGGAGATGCCGGCGCGCTCGGCCACCGTGGCCACGGGCAGGGTGGCGTCCTCCTGCAGGCAGGCGAGGATTTTCCGGTCTATTTGATCCAGCGATATTTTCATTACACAATATACCAAAATCGGAGAATAATTTACTCAAATTAGACCCCCGTCGGCAAAACTTTGCAACCGTATTCCAGCCTGCCCGGGCTACACTGGAGCGGTGCTAAAGGAGGCCGCCATGCCCCACCTGTCCTTCTCCGAACATCCCGCATCCGTTGGGGAAACCTACGTTCAACACCTGGGCTCGGCCTCGGGCTTCGGCCTGCGCATGATCCTGGGCGGGGTGGCCTGCCTGGTGCACGGCGTGCTGCCCTTCGCGTTTGTGAGCCGCGGGTCGACCACCATCAGCCAGCTTTACGATCGCATGGTGCTCAATCGCCGCCGGAGCGCCGCTGTTCCGGCCCTCCCCATGCCGGTTGCGCATGGCGGCCCTGCACACGCCAGAAGGCGGGCCTCCTAGGCGCCGGCGGGCGGAGCAGCACCCATCACCAATCCAGAAAGGCAATATCATCCGGGGGTCGTCGTCCCACAAGGAACCAACATGAGGCCCGATCGAATCCTCGTCGCCATCGCCAAGGCGACTACCCTGACCACCCTGGCCGCCCTGCTGTTGGGTGCGGCGGCGCAAGCCCAGGACTTCAAAGCCGCGCTGGTCGCGCCCGACACCCTCACTATCGGCACGTCGGGATCGGCTCCCCCCTTCAGCATGACCAACGCTGCCGGCCAGCTCGAAGGCTTCGACATCGACGTCATGAACAAGGTGGCGGCGGCCCTGGGGGTGAAGACCAAGTTCACCCAGCTCGATTTCGCGGGCCTGCTGCCCGGGCTCGCGGCGGGACGCTTCGACGTGATCGCGTCGGGCCTGGCCCGCACGCCGGAACGCCTCGCCTCCAAGGATTTCTTCCTGCTGTCGCCTTACATCGTGAACGGCGTGGCAATCAGCCGCCGGGTGGCGGACACCGGCATCACCGGCTGGACCACGGTGTGCGGCAAGAGCATGGGTTCGGTCCGCGGCGGCTCCTTCCAGAAGGTGGCCATGGAAAAGCTGCCCGCCGGCTGCGTCACCACCACCCGCGAATATCCCGGCGCCACCGAGCTGTTTCTCGACCTGGCCAATCGCCGCATCGACTTTGCCGCGCATGATTTCCTGGGGCCGAACTACCTGATCAAGACGGGCAAGGTGTCGGGCATCGTGGTGCTGGACAACGTGGTCTCGACCGTGACCCAGAGCGTCGCGGTGAGCGCGAAGAACAAGCCGCTGGCGGACAGGATCGATGCCTTGTTCGCCGGCTGGCGGGGCGACGGCACGCTGCAGGGCCTGGCCAAACAGTGGTTCGGCGCTTCCATCGACTGGTCGAAGGCCAACTAGCGACGCGTTAGCCGCACGCGGCCGTCTTGGACTTCGAAGTCGCGCTGGCCTGGCTGCCCCGGCTGGCCCGGGCGGCCGCGCTGACCATCGGGCTGGCCGCCGCGATTTTCCTGATTTCGGGCGCCGTCGCGATGGCGGTGGCGCTCGCCGGCTATGGCCGCAAGGCCTCGCGCTCGCTGTACGCCTTCGAATCCTTCAGCGCGTTTTTCCGCGCCATTCCCGAACTGGTGGTGCTGTTTCTGTTTTATTTCGGCGGGCCGCAGGTGGGCATCGATTTCGGGCCCGTCGGTTCAACCCTGATCGCGTTCAGCCTGGTCGGCATGGCCTACGACTACCAGGTGTTCAAGGGCGCGCTCAAGGCCATTCCGCTTGGCCAGATGGAGGCGGGCCGGGCGCTCGGGCTGTCCACGCTGCAGATCTACCGCGCCATCGTCATTCCGCAGATGTTGCCCCTGGCCAAGCGCGGCTGGATCACCTACGCCATTGCCACGGTGAAGCGCATATCGATTGCCGCGGCCGTCTCGGTCAGCGAAATCCTGTATGTCACCAAGCAGGCCATCGCCGCCACCAATGCGCCGTTCGGCTTCCTGGCGCTGGCCGTCGGCCTGTACATCCTCATCGTCTCGCCCTTGTTGATCTGGAACGAGGTGGCCATCGGACGGTCGGCGGGGCGGTCCGCGGGGCGGCCCAACGGCGGGCGCCCTGCATGAGCATCCTGCTCAATCCCGCCTATCTCGCCATGATCGGCCGGGCGCTGGGGATGACGCTGTTCATCTCGGGCTTCGTCATCCTGGCCTCGAACCTGGCGGCCTTCGGCCTGTGCGTCTACATGCGCAATCCCAGGGCGCGGTTGCGCCCCGTGGTGGTGGCCTACAGCTTGTTTGCGAGGGCATCGCCGGTGCTCGCGCTGCTGTTCGTGCTGTACTACGGCCTGCCGAAACTCGGCATTTACCTGGAGCCGCTGACCTCGGCGCTGATCGGGCTCACATTCGGCTCGGCGGCCTACAACTACGAGTTCCTGCGCGCCGGTTTCGACGCCGTGCCGGCCTCGCAGCTCGATGCCGCGAAATCGCTCGGTCTCGGGCGCTTGGCCACGGTGTGGAAGGTGCTCACGCCCCAAGCCTACCGGGTGGCGGCGCCGGCGCTGTTCTCCAACGCCGTGCAGATCGTCAAGGGCAGCTCGCTCGCCAGCCTGGTCGCCATCGACGAGCTGACGGCGGCGTCTTCCACCATCCTGGCGGAAACCTACAAGGCCATCGAGGTGCTGCTGACGATTTCCCTGATCTACGGGCTGGTGTCCATGGCCATCGTCGGGCTTCAATACCTTTACGAAAGCCGCCAGGCCTGGAGCCGGCCCGGCCGTTAGCTTCCGCCGGCGCGGCGCACGCAGATCCGATCCGGCAAGCCTGCCGGCGACACGGTGGCGCGATAGCCGACGGTGCGAACGGCGCAGTCGAGCGTGGCCTGCATTTTCGGCCCTGTGACGTCGAAGCGCATGGCCTCATCGCCCTTGGGGAAGGCCTGATGCTCCAGCACCCACTCGAGCTGGCCGCGCACGATGGCAGCGTCTGACGACGGCGACCGCGCCATGGCGGCGCGCACGCCCAGCTCCGGGTCGCGCTTGCAGTCGCGCCACGCCGTCTCGACGATACGAATCAGCGCATCGAGCATTCCGGGATCACGTTCGGCGGCGGCCCGTGAACACAGCAGTGCGCTGGAATAGATGTCGAGCCCGTTGTCGGCGTAGTAGAAGAAGCGCAGGTCGCCGGTGTCGTAGCCCCGGCTGCGCATGCTGAACATGAGCGTGGCGTCAAAGCAGGTGATGGCGGCCACCTCGCCGGCCGCGATCAGGCGGTCGCGCTCCTCCGAGGTGACCGTGCGCAGGTCGTAGGGCATGCCGGCCAGCCCGTTGCGCTCCAGCAGCAAGGGCAGCAGCCGCGCGGAAGTGTCGCCCTGGGGGCCGGCCAGGGTCTTGCCGCGAAGGTCCGCCAGCCGCAAGCCGTACTCGGCGCGCTTGCCGCCCCCACCTCGGTACGCCAGGCAGCAGGGCGAGCGCTCGTAGACCGGCATCACGCACAAAATATCGGTGCGCCCGGTGCGCAGTGAATGTTCGAGCACCGAGGAGACATCGCCGAAACCCAGATCGGCGTTGCCCTCGGCGATGGGGCGCGTCACCAGCGACGAACTGACACCCTCGAGAAATTCGCAGGTCAGCCCCGAATCGGCAAAATAGCCGGCATCGGCCGCGTGCAGGAACGGTGCATTCTGGCCCTGGAATTTATAGTTCAATTGAAATTTCAGGTGGGTCACAATGCTGTCCTTGGCATCGTTGGACACCGTTGGCCATGGTCGGCCATCGTTGGTCTGGCCACGGCATTCAGTATATCGACCTGGAACAGGAGCGAACATGCAAAGCGCCACTGCGCGAGATGGGGCCTCGGGAGCGCTGGCCGGATACCGCATTCGCATCGTGCCCGGCGGCGTCGGCGGGTGGTATGCCGGATGGCTGCTCGGAGGCCTCGGGGCCGAGGTCGAGTGGATCACCCAGGGCGGCCGCGCCGAAGGCGCCCTGGAGCGCTGGCTGGGCCGCCGTGGCGAGCGGCGTCGCCACGGCACGCTGCCGCCGCTGGCAACGCTGGCCGCGGATTGCGACGCGCTGCTGGTGGACTTCGGCGTCCGAGCCGAACCCAGGCTCGCGGCAGAATTCTCCAGCCTCGCCGACACGCATCCCGATAGCGTGACCGTGGCACTGTCGCCGTTCGGCCTGAGCGGACCTTGGGCAGGCCGCGCGGCCGGGCCGATCGAACTGCAGGCGCTGTCCGGCCTGCTGCTCGCCACGGGGGATGCCGATCACCCACCCAGTCCGGTCGCCGGCCGCGTGGTGGAGATGGCGGGCGGGGTGAATGCCGCCAACGGCGTGCTGCTCGGGCTGCTGCGGCGTGCGCGCCATGGGGCCGGTTCATGGGTCGACGTATCGGGGCTCGAAACGCTGGTGTGCCTGCAGTCGTCCAAGGCGCTGGTGTACGCCTACACCGGCCTGGTTTACCGGCGCGACAACAGCGCCAACCTGAACAATTTCCTGCCGTGCAAGGACGGCTATATCTGCGGCACCTACTGGCATCTTCCGTTCGAGACCGTGCTGGAGTTTTTCGGCGTCGCCCCATCGGCGCTGCCGCGCGAAGTGATCGACATGCCCGACCGCGGCCAGCAGTACGCTCATCCCGAGGTCATGAAGATCGCCACGGCGGCGCTGGCCGGGCGCACGCGCGCCGAGTGGATCGAGCGCGCCAAGCCCTACCGCATTCCCATGACGCCGGTGCTGACGGCGGCCGAACTGGTGCGTGACCCGCACCTGGCGGAGCGGAATTTTTTCGAACCGCTGCCCATGGAGGATGGCACGGTACTGCAGGTGCCGGCGCGCCCCTTCAAGGGCGCGGTCTGGGGCCGATCCGGCGCGCGGCGCGCGCTACAGGGCCACGGCGCGCGGCGCGCCCCTCAGAGCCCCGGCGCGCCCGCTCCAGCGCGGCTGCCGTTGGAGGGACTGCGCGTCACCGAAGTCGGCCTGGCGTGGTCAACGCCCATGGCCACGGAAACATTCGCGCAGTACGGCGCCGAAGTCATCAAGCTCGAACCGCCGCAGCGCATCGACACGGCGCGGTCGATCCCGCTGAACGACCTGGAACTGCGCAGGCCGTGGTGGGAACACAGCGCCAACTATCATCCTGTCAACGCCGGAAAACGCCATTTCGGTTTCAACGCCGCGGGCCCGGGCGCGCGCGAGGTGCGCGAACGCCTGCTCGCGGCCAGCGACATCGTGCTCACCAATTTCTCGGTGCGGGCCATCCGCAACCTCGGCTTTGAAGGGGAAGCGGTGCGCAAGGTGAACCCGCGCTGCTCGGTGGTGCACTCCACGGGGTTCGGCTGGGACGGCCCGTACCGCGACCTGGTGGCCTACGGCACCGGCATGGAAGGCATGACGGGGCTGGCGCTGGCGACGGGAAAGTCGCTCGGGCCGGTGCGCTCGCCGCTGCTGCATCCCGATATCTTCTCCTCACTGCACCAGATGCTGGGCGGACTGGCCGCGCTGCTGGCGCGGGAGGCGAGCGGCGAAGGCACGGTCATCGACCTCGGGCAGCTTGAATGCGGCGTGCTTCCCCTGTTCGACGAACTGGCCGCGGCGCAGGGACAGGTCACGCCGCCGGGCGCGCCTGCGCCGCGGTTACTGCGCTGCCGTGGCACGGATGAATGGCTCGTTGCCAGCCCCGGCTGCGAGGAGGAGTCGCAGCGCCTCGCGGCGCTGGCCGCGGACGCCCGCGACTCCGACAGGCACGCGCTGGCCGACCGCCTGCGTGCGGAAGGATTGTGCGCGGCGCCCCTGCTGGCGCCGGACGAGGTGCTGTTATCGGAGCACTTGCACGCCCGCGACTACTTCAACCGCGTTCACAGCGACGCTTTCGGCGAGCAGCTCGCCATCGGCCGCTGGCACCGGTTTCACGACCTGCCACCCGCGCGCCTCGACGGCGTCCATCCCTTCGGTGCTGACAACGACGCCATCCTGCGCCAGACACTGGGCTTCAGCAACGACGAGGCAGCGCGCATGCTCGCCGACGGCACCGTGGGCCCTGCCCCGGACAACGTGCCCGAGCCGCCCGCCGCTTCGTCGCCCGTGGACTGGATGATCGAAACCAAACAGATTTATCGCTGGGATGAGGACTTTCGCGACAAGTTGGGGTTGGGGAAACCGCCGATCAAGTAACAACTCAACCCTCGCGCAGGCGCGAGCTTGCGGACGCTTGGCTTGGCGCCATCCCATCAGGCCTTGCGGCTGTAGCGGGAGCCGGTCTCGTCGACGTCGACGACCAGGCCGGCGTCGGGAAAGTGCGCGCGCTCGCGCGGCGTGCGCGTTCCGACCTCGAGATACACGGCATCGCGGCCGGAGCGGTTGGCCAGATGGTGGGCATTGGCCACGCCGGCCTTGAACCCGGCCGCCTCGCCCGCCCGCAGCACGCTCTCGCCCCCGTCCTCGATCAGCGTCAGCTCGCCTTCAACGACAAAGACGAACTCGTCCTGGCTCTCGTGCCAATGACGCAGCGACGAGAAAGCGCCGGGCGGAAGCCTGGCCAGGTTGACGCCGAACTGGGTCAGGCCGGCTTCATCGCCGAGGCGCTTGCGCGAACGGCCGGCCACAAGTTTGTCGTGCGGGGGTGGATAGCCGCCGCGGGCGATGAACGGGAGGGCGGCGACTTCGATCTTGGGCATGCTCTTACGTCCTTTTCTGGCGGAACCGCATGACGAGTTGAACGTTATACCCGCGATTGCAAAGGCAAAAGACTAGCTCACCCGCTACGGGCCGCTATCCGAAGTAAATAACGTTTCAGCGACATCACATCGCGCCCACATTGAGCTATCGTCGTGCCTGCCCAGGCTGAAAATCGCGCCAGAACCATCCGATATCAATCCGCAATCAGAGGCTAACGATGACGCTCGCTGACCTGATGCATCAACTGCACGTTGCAGCAGACGCCGTGTTCTTTGTTGGCGAACAAATTGAGGTGCAGAGAAAGCTGCTTGCAGACGGTGGAAGCAACGGCCATGACATCGTTGCCTCGGCGGAAAACCTGGCTGTTTTAGAAGAGAGTCACCGGTCGCTCCTTGCCCGTTTGCGCGGCATACAGGCGATGCTCGCACCCATTTGACCAGCCTAGCCTCCACTCCGGGAGCAACGTCAACCCAGCCGCCCCTCCGCCGGCGGGTCGCCCGAATTGGCCGGCATATCGACGTAGGCGCCCTCCACCAATCGGGAAGGGTCGAGGCCCAGGCGGGCCATGATGGCGTAAGCCTCGTTCACCCCGGCCTGCGCGGCTTCGCCGTCTTTCAGCACCACTTCAAGCTCCAGGAATTCGCCCAAGCCGGCGACGCGGTCGAGGTGGATGCGCGTGCGGCCGGCAAGGTAAAGCGTGCGGTGCTTGCGCACCCGGCCAGACTGGCCATACGCCAGCGTGAGCAGTTCGCGCATGGCATCCGGGTCGGAAGTGGGCGAGCGCAGGTAAAACGACTCCTTGGGGCCGGCCTCGTCCGCGCGCCGGTAGAAAATCACCTCGCCTTCCGTTTTCGAAAAAGCGCGCAGTTTCAGCCGACCGGCGGCGCAGTTGAAGAAGGTGTCGTCCTGGACAATCTCGATGGGGCCTTCGTTCGCGATTTTGGCGGCCCTGAAAACGAAGGCCTCGGCGCTGTCGATGCGGGCTTTGATTTCGATGTTGCGAGGCATGGATCAAATAATACCGCTTCGTCCGCACCGGAGATTTGGCGATGGAGCGCCCTTGAAAGACAACACCGCCGCATCCACTTATCCTATTGGGTAACCGCCTTAGAGGATCGTTATGTCCACCCCCGTCGCATCCGCCGCACCCGTCA
>DATNCF010000035.1:0-7539 GCA_035571675.1 Burkholderiales bacterium
CGCGGCGCCATGCGAATGGCCCCGTCAAGGCGTATGGACGCGCCGTTCATGTAGCGGTTGCGGCACAGTTCCAGCGTCATCGCGGCGAATTCGTCGGGATTGCCCAGGCGTTTGGGGAAGGGCACCGACGCGGCCAGCGCGTCCTGCACGTTCTGCGGCAAGGAGGTCATGAGCGGCGTCATGAAAATGCCCGGCATGATGGTGTTGACGCGCACGCCCTCGCCCATGAGGTCGCGCGCGATGGGCAGGGTCATGCCCACGATGGCGGCCTTGGAAGCGGAGTAGGCGGCCTGGCCGATCTGGCCGTCCTCGGCCGCCACCGAGGCCGTGTTCACGATGGCGCCGCGCTCGCCGTCCTCGAGCGGGTCGAGCGTGAGCATGCCGGCGGCCGACTTGGCGGCGCAGCGGAAGGAGCCGATCAGGTTGATCTGGATGAGCAGGTTGAAGGCGTCCAGCGGAAAATGGCTGATGGCGCCGGTCTGCTTGTTGCGGCTCGCGGTCTTGAATGCGTTGCCGATGCCGGCGCAATTGACCAGGATGCGCTCCTGGCCCAGCGCGGCGCGGGCCTTGGCGAAGCCGGCGTCCACTTCGGCGTCCGAGGTGACGTTCACCTTGCAGAATACCCCGCCCAGGTCCTTGGCCACGGCGCTGCCCTGCTGCTCGTTCATGTCGAAAATGGCCACGCGCACGCCCTGCGCGGCCAGCGCGGCCGCGGTGGCCTTGCCCAGGCCCGACGCGCCGCCCGTCACCACCGCGGTGACCGAAGAATCCAGTTTCATTTTCCGCCCCTGTAAGAGTAACGGGCGAACAGACGTTCACCCTGCCGGTCAGGCCGGCCCAGGGAAGATTGTAACGCGGAGCAAAGCGCGCCCCCAGCGGCGTCGCCGCATCGTGAAATGCCGGTCCGTGGAACCGCAGGCGCACTGTCAAGGAACTTCGCCGCCGTGCCGGGCTCTCACGGTTGCATGGACGCAAGTCTTGCGAATCCCGGAGGACACATGCACCTGACACTCGGCCTGACACCGCTGGTATCCCTGATCGCGGGCTTGCTCATCCTCATCATTCCGCGCCTGCTCAACTACATCGTGGCGCTCTACCTGATCGTGATAGGGCTGATCGGACTATTCGGCGCGGGGAGCTATCATCTGTAGGCGGCATGATGAAAACGTTCAGCATCAAGCATGAGGAGGGAGCATGTTGGTCACATTCCATAGCGATGCCTGGAGCAGTATACCTACCACGAACAAGGAGGCTACGCCCCCTTATAAATCCCCCATTTCAGCTTGCTTCGTACCCGATTGGGCTTG
This sequence comes from Burkholderiales bacterium, assembly GCA_035571675.1. Taxonomy (GTDB): domain Bacteria; phylum Pseudomonadota; class Gammaproteobacteria; order Burkholderiales; family SG8-39; genus CAIYPG01. The sequence goes on from DATNCF010000035.1 coordinate 1,308, forward strand.
AGGAGGAGCTATGTTGGTTACATTCCACAGTGATGCCTGGAGCAGTATCACGATGATGGGCGACGTGGCGGTGCAATTGCTGAAAATGTCCGGGCACAGCGGCACGGTCCCGAGCGCCATCCGCGGACCGGACGTGCCGGTGGCCCTGCAGAAGCTGAAGGCCAGCCTCGCCAGCGAGTCCGCCCGGGCGCACCCCGTTCCCGCCGATGCCGATGAGGGCGAGCGGCCGGTGGGCCTGGGCCAGCGCGCCTATCCGCTGCTGCAATTGCTCTCGGCTGCCGCGAGCAAAGGCGCCGACGTGACCTGGGAAAAGGGCGCCGCCTCCCACTGACCGCCCCGAAGGCCTGGCCGCGGCCCCGCGCGCATGCCGCGGTGGGCCGCTTCCCGCTCTACGATCCGCCTGTGCTCAGGTAGAATCGCGCATCGCCGCCTGCGCGCGGCCTGATGCGAGCGGCCATTGAAAGCAAGCTTTCTCGAATTCGAGCAGCCCATCGCCGAGCTCGAGGCGAAGATCGAAGAGCTGCGCTATGTGCAGGACGACTCCGCGGTGGACATCTCGGAGGAAATCAGCCGCCTGCAGAAAAAGAGCAACGCCCTCACCAAGGAAATCTACGCCAAGCTCACGCCGTGGCAGGTGGCGCTGGTGTCGCGGCACCCCCAGCGGCCCTATACCCTGGATTACGTCAACGCCATCTTTACCGATTTCGAGGAATTGCACGGCGACCGCGCCTTCGCCGACGATCCCTCCATCGTGGGCGGCCTGGCCCGCTTCAACGGCCGCTCGGTCATGGTGATCGGCCACCAGAAGGGCCGCGACACCAAGGAAAAGATCCTGCGCAATTTCGGCATGCCCCGGCCCGAGGGCTACCGCAAGGCGCTGCGGCTCATGCGCCTGGCCGAGAAGTTCGACATCCCCCTGTTAACCTTCATCGACACCCCGGGCGCCTATCCCGGCGTGGGTGCCGAGGAGCGCGGCCAGTCCGAGGCCATCGGCCACAACCTGTTCGTCCTGGCCGAGTTGAAAGTGCCCGTCATCTGCTCCGTCATCGGCGAAGGCGGCTCGGGCGGCGCCCTGGCCATTTCCGTGGGCGACCAGTTGCTCATGATGCAGTACTCCACTTACTCGGTGATTTCGCCCGAAGGCTGCGCCTCCATCTTGTGGAAAAGCGCCGACAAGGCGCCGGAGGCGGCCGAGACCCTGGGCATCACCTCGGCGCGGCTGAAGTCGCTGGGCATCGTGGACAAGATCGTGAACGAGCCGCTCGGGGGCGCGCACCGCGACCCCGAGGCAGCGGCCCAGAACCTCAAGAAGGCGCTCGCCGAGGCGTTGAAGAACCTGTCCGCGAAAAGCACTGCCGAGCTGCTGGAGGAGCGCTTCGAGCGCCTCATGAGCTATGGCAAGTACAAGGAAGTCGCGCTCCAGTAGCCTGCAGGGACGGGGAGGCGCGCTGCCCGATGGCGCGGCAGCGCGGCTGCCCGGGCACGTCGCGACGCAATTGCGCCGGGCGGGCCTGACGCCCGGCGCCAGCCTGCTGGTGGGTCTGTCCGGCGGGGTCGATTCCGTGGTGCTGCTCAACGTGCTGCGCGGCCTTGCTCCGGCTCTGCGCTTTTCGCTGCGCGCCCTGCATGTGAACCACGGCATCAGCCCCAACGCCGGCGAATGGCAGGCGTTCTGCGAGCGGCTGTGCCGCGAATTGGGCGTGCCTTTCGCCGCCGAGCGCGTGGACATCGCGCCGTACCGCGCCCTGGGCCTGGAGGGGGCGGCGCGCCAGGCGCGCCACGAGGCCTTGGCCGCGCATGCCGGCGTCGACGATGCGGTGGCCAATTACATCGTGCTCGCCCAGCACCGCGATGACCAGGCAGAGACCCTGCTGCTGCAACTGGCGCGCGGGGCGGGGCCGCGCGGCCTGGCGGGCATGCCCGCCGAGCGCGCCGTGCGCGGCACGCGCGCGCGCCTGCTGCGGCCGCTGCTCGACGTGCCGCGCGCCGTCATCGCGGCCTTCGCGCGCGAGCGCGGCCTCGCCTGGGTCGAGGACGAATCCAATGCCGATACGCGGTTGCGGCGAAACTTCCTGCGGGCCGACATCCTGCCCGCCATGGAGCGCGTGTTTCCCGGCGCCGCACGGGCCATGGCGGCCAGCGCCCAGCTGCTGGGTGACGCGGCCGGACTGCTCGACCGCCTGGCCGACGAGGACATGGACCGTCTCGTGGAACGGCAGGAGTCGGCGCGGGAATTGCCCGTGGCCGGCCTGCGCGGCCTGGGCGAAGCGCGCGCGCGCAACTTGCTGCGGCGCTGGATCGAAGCGCAGGGGCTGCCCTGGCCGGGGCTCGCCCGCCTCAACGAACTGCTGCGCCAGCTTCTCGAGGCGCGCGGCGACGCGCGCGTGGACGTGCAGGTGCAGGGCTGGGCTTTCCGCCGTTACCGCGGCGTGCTGCGCGTGGCGAGGGTGTCGGATGTGCAGGACGCAACGGATGCGCAGGGAGAGGGCCTGCCCCAATCCTGGTCCGGCCAGACCGTTGTGCCGTTCCCAGGCCTCGGGGGCGTGCTGCGCTTCAAGCCCGAGGAAGGGCGTGGACTGTCGGTGGAGCGATTGCGTTCCGCCCCGGTGACCCTCAGGCGGCGATCGGGCGGCGAGCGGCTGCGGCTGGCCCCGGGGCGCCCGCAGCGCACGCTGAAAAACCTGTTCCAGGAAGGCGGCGTGCCGCCCTGGGAGCGCGAGCGCCTGCCCCTGGTCTATTGCGGCGATGCGCTGGTGGCGGTGCCGGGCATCGGCGAAGCCTGCGAGTGGCGCGCGGCGCGCGGCGAGCGCGGGCTGATCGTGACCTGGGAGCGCCTGGGGCCGTAGGCTGGTGCGGGTGTGGGCCTGCGCTCAGTCCTTGTGCGGTGAGCGCCCTTCCAAAGCCTCGCCGTCCTGGTCGGGGGGGGCCGGCCGCACCGTGCCGAAGGATGTGCGTATCAGCGTGCCTTTCCCGCTCGCCGCCGTGAGGATTTCCACCCGCGCGCCGTGACGCTGAGCGATTTCGCTCACGATGGCGAGGCCCAGCCCGCAGCCTTCGCCCGCCGTGCCCTGCGCGCGATAGAAGCGCTCGAACACGCGCGCGCGTTCCTCGGGTGCGATGCCGGGGCCGTCGTCTTCCACTTCCAGCACCGAGCTGTGGCCGCGCTTCAACGTGCGCACGGTCACCGTGCCGCTGGCCGGCGTGTAGGCGAGGGCGTTGTCGATGAGGTTGGCCAGCAGCTCGCGCATCAGCATGGGCTCGCCCATGGTCCAGGCATCCTCCAGTTCGAAGCCCAGGTCAATGTCCTTGGCCACCGCGCGCGGCACCCATTCCTGCGCCGCGCGGCTCACCACGTCGAGCAGGTTGACCGGCGCATCGTTCGAGTCCGCCGACCCTTCCGGCTCGGCGCGCGCCAGCGCCAGCAACTGGTTCACCAGGTGGGCGGTGCGCCCGGTCTCGCCGGCGATCATTTCGAGCAGGGGCCGCAGTTCCACGCTGCTGGGTTGGCGTCGCGCCAATTCGGCGTGGGTCTTGAGGCCGGCGAGCGGCGTGCGCAACTGGTGCGCGGCGTTGGCAATGAAGCGCTGCTGCCCTTCGATGGCGGCCTTGAGCCGGTTGAGCAACTGGTTGAGCGCCGCGATCATGGGCTGCACTTCGTCGGGCTTGTCTTCGACGCTCAGCGGGCGCAGGTCCTTGGGCGAGCGCGCCGCGATCTCGCGCCGCAGGCGGTCGAGCGGCGCAAGGCCCCTGCCGATGCCGAACCACAGCAGGCCCACCGCGGCGGCGGCCACCAGCAGCTCGGAGAACAGCGTGGCCACGAGCATTTCGCGCACCATGGTCTCGCGTTTCACGAAGGTTTCGGCCACCTGGATGAGCACCGGTCCGGCCGGGTGCGGCACCTGCAGCGCCGCGACGCGGATTTTTTCTCCGTTCAGCTTGCTGTCATAGAAGATATGGCTGCCCTCGGGGATGTCTTCCGGGGGCGCGGGCAGCGCGGCCGAACCGGGGGCCATTTGTCCGCGCGAATCGCGCACCTGCATGAAAATGCGGTCGCGCGCGTCGATGCGCAGCGCGTCCAGGGCGCTGGCGGGCAGGTCGATGGAAACGGCGTTGTCGCGCACCAGCACGTGGTTGGAAATGGCCAGCGCCGGATCGAGCAGGGCGCTGTCGTAGGCCGAGTTGGCGGCGCTCAGCGCGAGGTAATAAGTGGGAACCGCACTGGCGAGGATGAGCGTGGCCAGCGGCCAGACCAGCCATCCGGTGAGCAGCGCGCGCAGGCTGCTGGGCCTGAACATGCCCAAGCCCGGGCGTCCGGGCGTGGCGCCTTCACGCGCGCCGGCTTCGTGCGCGCCGGCTTCGCGCGAATGGGAATGGGCGTTGGCGGAGGCATCGGCCGCGCCCGTCTCGCCCGCCGCGCGCGCTCCGTTCGGGCCGGCCGCTTCGGCCGGGTGGGACGGATCGGCAGGCGTTGTGGTCAGCGAGCCTGCGCGCGAATTCATGAGTCGGCCTCCGGGAAAGCGCTTCAGGCCTTGGCTTCGGGATCTTCGAACATGTAGCCAAAGCCGCGCACGGTGCGGATGCGGATCCCCGCGGTCTGGAGCTTGTTGCGCAGCCGCGAGATGTATACCTCGATGGCGTTGTGCGTGAGCGAGTCGTCCCAACTGCACAGCGCCTGCAGCATCTGTTCCTTGCTCACCACCTGCCCGGCCCGCATCATCAGGTACTCAAGCACGCCCCATTCGCGCGGCGTGAGGTCGAGGTCGGTGTCGCCGATGCGCGCCTGCCGCCCCACCACGTCCACCGACAGTGAACCGAAGTGCATGCGCGGGCTGCGCACGGTCTGGCTGCGGCGGATCAGCGCGCGGATGCGCGCTTCCAGTTCGGGCAGCGAGAACGGCTTGCTCACGTAGTCGTCCGCGCCCAGGTCCAGGCCGCGCACCCGGTCGGCCTCGGAATCGTGCGCTGTCAGGATCAGGATGCTCCCCCCCTGCTGCTGCTTACGCAGGGTGCGCAACACCTCGAAGCCGTCGATGCCCGGCAGGCTGATGTCAAGCACAATGAGATCGTAGTGTTCCTCCGCGCAGGCGCGCAGGGCCAGCTCGCCGCTGGCGGCGTGATCGACCGCATAGCCGGATTGCTTCAAAGTGCGCAGCAAGCCGTCAGCGAGCGCCTTGTCGTCCTCGACGATCAAAACCCTCATGAAATCCTCGTGCAAGTCCTTGATGTAATTCAAGTAGGATAGCAAACTCGGTGGGTCGGCGGGTCCTTACCCCCGGTCGGCGATGGGAAAAAAAAGCGTGGAGACCGCCATCGCGATGTCCACGCCAGAGAGAGGAAGTAGAGACTACGCCGCCAGTCTATTCCCCCCAGCTTGCAGCGCCCTTAAGGGGCACTGACGAGAACCTGACCCTCCTCGGAGGCCGGCGGCGGATCGACGAATCGCGGGAACTGTCTTGCCCGCCCGCGCGCGCGGGCAGGGGCGCCCGCATCGACCCCGCAAAGCCGGCGCACATGGTCACAAAACGCTGATAAAATATCAAGTTAACCTCTGATTAGGCAGTTCTTTCGGGGCGGCCGTCGGGAACCTGGAACCGGCCAGCGATCGGTTGGTCCGGTGCTCCCGGAAGTTTTTCGCCCGTGGCGTTCGAACGGGCTGATCGGCGGGTGGTGGAGGCCATCCGGCCGTGCGCAGGTTTTACGCCGTCCCGCGCGGGCGGCGTCCTGATTTCGTTGCACACTAAAAACTGGAGATTTGCATGGCTGTGGAAAAAACCCTTTCGATCATCAAGCCCGACGCGGTGGCGAAGAATGTCATCGGCGAAATCTACGCGCGCTTCGAGAAGGCGGGGCTGCGCGTCATCGCGGCGCGCATGATGCAACTGTCGGAAAAGCAGGCCCAGGGTTTCTACGCCGTGCACCGCGAGCGGCCGTTTTTCAAGGACCTGGTGAGCTTCATGATTTCCGGTCCGGTCATGGTGCAGGTGCTGCAGGGCGAGGGCGCCATTGCCAAGAACCGCGACCTGATGGGCGCCACCGACCCCAAGAAGGCGGCCAAGGGCACCATCCGCGCCGACTTTGCCGACAGCATCGACGCCAACGCCGTGCACGGCTCGGACGGTCCCGACACCGCGCGCCAGGAAATCGCCTACTTCTTTCCCGAACTGGACGTGCTCCCGCGCTGAGCGCCGCCAAGGGAAAAAGCGCGGAAAAACGCCCCATGTCCGTCAACCTG
>DATNCF010000036.1:0-11308 GCA_035571675.1 Burkholderiales bacterium
AAGCACCCGCGTAGGCAATCATCGCGCCGTTGTCGGTGCACAGTTCCATTTCCGGGTAGTGCACCTGAAAACCCTTTTGCGCACCCGCAGCGTTGAGTGCCGCGCGCAATGCCTTGTTGGCGCCCACGCCACCCGCCACCACCAATGAGCCCAGGCCGCTGGACTCGACGGCCATGATGGACTTCCGCGCCAGGACTTCGACCACGGTGTCCTGGAACGACGCCGCAATGTCACGGCGGGTCTGCTCGTCCAGCGCCCCTTGTTCCTCCAGCCGCCGGCATTCCAGCGCCACTGCGGTTTTCAATCCGCTGAAGCTGAAATCGAGGTCGTCGCGGCGCGGACCGAGCATGGGGCGCGGCAGGCGAAAGCGCCTGGGGTTGCCCTGTTCGGCCAGCGCGGCCAGTGCCGGGCCGCCGGGATAGGGCAGGCCGAGCAGCTTGGCCGTCTTGTCGAAGGCCTCGCCCGCCGCATCGTCCAGCGTCTCGCCCAGCAGCGTGTAATCGCCCACGCCGCCCACGCGCATGAGCTGGGTGTGGCCGCCCGACACCAGCAGCGCTACGAAGGGGAAGCGCGGCGGATGGGCCGAGAGCAGCGGCGACAGCAAATGGCCTTCGAGGTGGTGAATGCCCAGCGCCGGTATGCCCAGGCCGAGCGCGAGCGAGGCCGCCACGCTGGCCCCGGTCATCAGGGCGCCCGCCAGCCCCGGGCCCTGCGTGTAGGCGATGGCATCGAGTTCCCGGAGGGTGGTGCCGGCGCGCTCCAGCGTGTCGGGGATCATGACGGGCAGGCGGCGCACGTGATCGCGCGAGGCGAGCTCGGGCACCACGCCGCCGTATACATCGTGCAGCGCGATTTGCGAATGCACGGCATGGGCGAGCAGGCCCTTGCCATCGTCATAAACGGCCACGCCGGTCTCGTCGCAGGAAGTCTCAATACCGAGGACACGCATTCGACAAGTTTAGGGCATGTGTCAAGCGACTGACTCTAACCAGGGTATTTTTATGCCGTGTTCACGTGGCCCGCGGCTCCGCCGCGGTAGTCGGGCAGGATTTGGCCGTCAGTGCCACGTCAGGGCGCTGCCAGTGCGATGTCAGGCCTCGTTCCTAAAATGCTGCACCCATGCGCACACCGGTATTCAACCCCATATGGAGCGGCTCGGTGTGGCTGGCCGGCGCGGTCCTCACATTGGCATTGGCCGTATTCAACTTGGCTCATGCACAGGCTTCGTCTGAAGTCACCACAGAGAATCGAATACCGGCGGATCTTGGTGCGTTGACGCTGCAAAGGGCGGAACAGCTCATGCTGGCCCGCAACCACGATGTGCAACGGGCGCGCCGCGCCGTGGAGGCGGCGGAGGCCGGCGTCACCAGCGCCGGCGCGCGCCCCAATCCCAACCTCACCCTGGGCGTGGGTTCGGTCAACCCGTCGCTGGGGGCGGGCGGGGGCAACCTGCGCGACAAGACCGTGGATTCGAGCCTGCGCCTGGACCAGGTGCTGGAGCGCGGCGACAAGCGCGAACTGCGCGTGGCCGGCGCGAAAAGCCAGGAGGCCGCCGCCGGCGGCGACTACCAGGACGCCGTGCGGCAGGCCCTGCTGGCCCTGCGCCAGGCCTATTACGACCTGCTGCTGGCGCAGGACCGGCTGGCGATCGCCAATGACACGCTGGGATTGTTCGACCGCTCGCTGGATGCCGCCGACAAGCGCTATCGCGCCGGGGACATCGCGGCTTCGGACGTGTCGCGGCTGCGCGTGGACGCGCTGCGCGCCGCCAACGACGCCCGTTCGGCCGAGGCCGACCTGCGCCGCGCCAGGGGTGCGCTCGCTTTGCTCATGGACGTGGATGCCGCCGATGCCATCAAGGCTGTTTCGCCCTGGCCGGATGCGCGTGATCTGCCCACGGACGTCGACACGGAGCAGGTAATCGGCGCGCGCGCCGACGTGCGCGCCGCGCAGGCGCGGGTGGAAGCCGCGAGCAGCGCCCGCGACCTCGCGCGCGCGCAGCGCACCCGCGACGTATCGGTGGGCGTGCAGTACGACCACTTTCCGGCCAGTGCCGCCAATCCCACGGGAACCGGCAATACCTTCGGTGTCAGCGTGTCGGTGCCTCTGTTCGTCAACTACGGCTTCGAGGGAGAGATCCGGCGCGCCGAGTCGGACTACGGCGCCGCCATGGACGCGCTGGCGCGCACGCGCGCCCAGGCGCGATCGGAACTGCAGCGCGCGCGCTCGGACCTGCGCGCGGCGGCCGACCGCCTACAGCGCTATGACACTTCCCTGCTGGTCGAGGCGCGCCGCTCCGCCGAATCGGCCGAGTTCGCCTACCGAAACGGCGCCATCGGCGTCATGGACCTGCTGGATGCGCGGCGCACGCTGCGCTCCATAGAGAACGATGCCGCCCAGGCGCATGGCGATTTCGCCAAGGCGCTGGCGGCCTGGGAAGCCGGGCGCGCCGCTGCGCCCGCGCAGTGACGGACAACACATGCCACAGACCAGCACCCCTCAGGCCATGCCGCCCCGCGCGAGACGGGTGATGGCGCGCGCCGCGCTGTTCGCCATGGTGCTGGTGCTCGCATCGGCCTGCGGCCAGCGCGAGACCAAGCCCGAGGAGCCGCAGCCGCGACTGGACAACGGGACGGTGGTGTTTCCCGAGGGCAGCCGCCAGGCCGGATTCTTCGTCACCGGCGAAGTGAAAATGGGCAGCTCACCGAAACTGCAGCTCGCCGGGCGGGTGGTGTGGGACGAGGAGCGCACGGTGCGCCTCTATCCGCCCTTCGGCGGCCGGGTGACGCGCATCCTGGCCAAGCCCGGCGACGCAGTGCGCGCGGGCCAGGCGCTGGCCGTGCTGGCCTCGCCCGATTTCGGCCAGACCCAGACCGAGGCGCGGCGCGCCCAGGCCGATTTCGCCCTGGCGGACAAGAACCTCAAGCGGGTGCGCGAGTTGCAGGCGGCCGGCGTGCTGCCGGCCAAGGACGTGCAGTCGGCCGAGGCCGATTTCAGCCGTGCCGAGAGCGAGCTGAAGCGCGCCACCGCGCGCGTGAGCCTGTACGGCAAGTCCGACACCGTGGACCAGACGCTCACCCTGGCCAGTCCCATCGCGGGCGTGCTGGTGGAGCGCAACATCAATCCCGGACAGGAGCTGCGCCCCGACCTGCAACTGTCCAACCTGCCCGCCCTGTTCGTCATCACCGATCCGGCGCGGCTGTGGGTCCAACTCGACGCCTCCGAGCGCGACCTGCGTCTGCTGAAAAAGGGCCAGCCGCTCAAGCTGCGCGCCCCGGCCTGGCCCGACGACAGCTTCGCGTCCAGCATCGATGCCGTGGCCGATTTCATCGATCCGGCCACGCGTACGATCAAGGTGCGCGGCTCGGTGGACAACCGCGGCCGCAAGTTGAAGGGCGACATGTACGTCACCGCCGAAGTGGACAGCGGCGCCGCGCCTGCCCTGGAAGTGCCTTCCAAGGCCGCGTTCCTGCTGGGGGACAAGTACTACGTGTTCGCCGAAGAAGGGCCGCGTCGCTACCGGCGCGTGGAGGTCATGGTGGGCGCCGAAAGCCAGGGCCGCATCGCCGTTGTGTCCGGGCTGAAGGCGGGGCAGAAGGTGGTGGTGGAGGGGGTGTTGTTCCTCAACCGCATACAGCGCTCGCTGGAAAGCGGCGCGCCGGCATGACCCACACGGGGCGATTCACAGCCGCTTCCAGCCCGACCAGGCATCCGGCTCACCGGCCATGAAGCGCATCGTTTCCTTCGCGCTGAAGCAGCCGCTGTTCGTGCTGCTGGGGCTGGTATTGTTCATCGGCGGCGGGATCGCGGCGTTCAGGTCGCTGCCCATCGAAGCCTTCCCCGACGTGACCGACACCCAGGTCAACGTGATCACGCTGTACCCCGGGCGCGCGGCCGAGGAGGTGGAGAAGCAGGTCACCATCCCGCTGGAAGTGGCGCTGTCGGGCCTGCCCAACTCGGTGCGGCTGTTCTCGCACACCCAGTTCGGGTTGTCCTATCTCATCATCACCTTCGACGACAAGCCCTCGGCCTATTTCACCCGCCAGCAGGTGGTGGAGCGGCTGCGCGAAGTCGACCTGCCCGAAGGTGCGTCGCCGCAGCTCGCGCCGCTGTCCACGGCCATCGGCGAGGTGTATCGCTTCCGGTTGAAGTCCGACTCCCTTGGGCCGCGCGAACTGCGCACCATCGAGGACTGGACGGTGGAGAAGCAGTTGCGCCTGGTTCCGGGCGTGGCCGACATCGTGAGCATGGGCGGGCTGGTGAAGCAATACGAGGTCAACCCCGACCTCGCGCGCCTGCGCGACTACAAGATCACGCTTTCCCAATTGTTCGACGCGCTCGGCAAGGGCAACGCCAACGCCGGCGGGAGCTACCTTGCGCAGGGCCGCCAGCAATACCTGATCAGAGGCATCGGCCTGCTGAGCAGCGCCGACGACATCGGCAACATCGTGGTGGCCGAACGCAACGGCGCGCCGGTGCTGGTCAAGAACCTCGGCGAGGTGTCTGTCGGCGCGGTGCCGCGCCAGGGCCTGGTGGGCCAGGACGACGATGACGACGTGGTGACCGGCATCGTGCTGATGCGCAAGGGCGAGAACCCGTCCGAGGTGCTGGCCAGGTTGAAGGAGCGCGTGAACGCGCTCAACCACGGCGGCCTGCCCGCGGGCGTGGCTATCGCGCCATTCTACGACCGAACCTGGCTCATCGACCGCACGTTGAAGACCGTGTTCACCAACCTGGTCGAAGGCGCCCTGCTGGTGGCGCTGGTGCTGCTCTTGTTCCTGGGCAACCTGCGCGCCGCCGCCATCGTGGCGGCGGTGATCCCGCTGTCGCTGCTTGCGACCTTCATCGGGCTCACCTTCGCCGGCATTCCGGCCAACCTGCTGTCGCTGGGGGCCATGGACTTCGGCATCATCGTGGACGGCGCGGTGATCGTGGTGGAGAACGTGTTCCGGAAACTCTCGGAGCACGATGAGAACGACCGCACGCCGCGTCTGCAGCGCGTGCTCGAAGCGGCGGTGGAAGTGGGGCGGCCCACGCTGTTCTCCATGCTCATCATCATCGCCGCGCACATTCCCATTTTCACCCTGCAGCGCCACGAGGGCCGCATATTCGCGCCCATGGCCTGGTCGGTGACTTCGGCGCTGGTAGGCTCGCTCATCCTGTCGCTCACGCTGGTGCCCCTGGCCTGCTACAAGCTGCTGCCCCGCCGCCTGCCGGAGAAGGAAAACTGGCTGGTGCACGCCTGCAAGGCAGCCTATGAGCCGGCGCTGAAATGGGCGCTGGCGCACCGGGTTGCGGTAATCGGCGCGGCGGTGCTGGCGCTGGCCGCGAGCGTGGCCGTGGTGCCCCGGCTGGGCTCGGAATTCCTGCCGGAACTGAACGAAGGCTCGATCTGGATCAACGTGGCGCTGCCGTCCTCGGTGTCCGTGGAAGAGGCCCAGGCCGAGATGAGCAAGTTCCGCAAGGCCCTGCACGAATTGCCCGAGGTGGAGTCGGCGATTTCCAAGGCCGGCCGCCCCGAGGACGGCACCGATCCCAAGCTCATCAACAGCGCTGAAATCCTGGTGGACCTCAAGCCCGAGTCGCAATGGCGGGCGGGCAAGTCCAAGGAGGACCTGCTGAACGAAATGGAGCGCAACCTCAACCGCTACCCCGGCGTCGAGCCCAGCTTCTCGCAGCCCATCCGCGACAACGTGCTGGAATCCATTTCGCAGGTGGACGGCCAGATCGTGATCAAGGTGTTCGGCGACGACCTGGACGTACTCACGGGCGCCGCCCGCAACATCCTCAAGGCCATCGGCGACGTGCCCGGCGTGCGCCAGGCCGCCATCGACCGCCTCGGGGCGCTGCCGCAGTTGCTCATCACCGTGAACCGCGAGGCCGCGGCGCGCTACGGCGTCAACGTCGCCGACGTGCAGCAGCTGATCGAGACCGCGCTGGGCGGCAAGAGCGCCACCAACCTGTGGGAGGGCGAGCGCAAGTTCGGCGTGGCGGTGCACCTCAAGGAAGGCCAGCGCAGCATCGACCAGATCCGGCGCATCCCGGTGAGCACGCCAGACGGCCTCTACGTGCCGCTCGAGCAGGTGGCCGATTTCAAGGTCGCGAGCGGCGCCCAGAACATCGCGCGCGAGAACGGCACGCGCGTGCATTCCATCGGCGTGTTCATCCGCGACCGCGACATGGGCAGCGTGGTGGCGGACATGAAGCGGCGCGTGGCCGAGCGCGTCAAGCTCGACCCGGGCTACAACATCACCTGGTCGGGCGAGTTCGAGAACCAGGAGCGCGCCATGAAGCGCCTGGCCGTCATCGTGCCCATCTCGGTGCTGCTGATTTTCCTCTTGCTGTTCGACGCCTTCCAGTCGGTAAAAAGCGCGCTGCTCATCATCCTCAACATCCCCTTGGCCCTCATCGGCGGCATTTTCGCCCTGCTCATCACCGGCATTCCGCTGTCGGTGTCGGCGGCCATCGGCTTCATCGCCCTGTTCGGGCAGGCGGTGCTGAACGGCGTGGTCATGGTCACCTACTTCAACCAGTTGCGCGGCGCCGGCACCCCGCCGGCCGAGGCGGTGTTGAGGGGGTCGCTGGTGCGGCTGCGCACCGTGCTCATGACCGGCCTCCTCGCCATGCTGGGCCTCTTGCCCATGGCGCTGTCGCACGGCATCGGCTCGGAGACCCAACGGCCGCTGGCCGTGGTGGTGATCGGCGGGCTGGTTTCGGCCACGCTGCTGACCCTGATCGTGCTGCCGACCCTGTATCTGGCCTTCCAGCGCGCACCGAAGCCGCCGGAGGAAGAGGTATAACTCTATGTTAATAAAGTAAATTCAATCCGAACCTCGGCCTTGATTCCAGGCGCGCCTTTACGTTGGCCGGGGTCCTTCGCTATAATCACCGGCTCACCAACGTTTTGACGGAATTCCCTTTTCATGCCGACCGTCCGAGTCAAGGAAAACGAGCCGTTCGAAGTGGCCATGCGCCGTTTCAAGCGCACCGTGGAAAAAACCGGTCTTCTGACCGAGTTGCGCGCCCGCGAGTTCTACGAAAAGCCCACCTCGGAACGCAAGCGCAAGCTCGCCGCCGCGGTCAAGCGCCACTACAAGCGCCTGCGCAGCCAGACCCTGCCGCCCAAGCTGTACTAGCCTGGTCGTCCCGTCATGGCGCCCATGCTTCACTGGGGCCATGACCGCCCGAACCACGGGCGCCACGGAATGCCGTTCATGCGGTGCCGGGGCCCGTGGTTTTTGCATTCTGGAGCCCCCATATTCGTGGGGAACCCCGTTCGGAACCTGCGCCGGAGCCCGCCATGTCAGACCTGAAGACCCGCATCACCGAAGACATGAAGTCCGCCATGAAGGCGCGCGAGGCCGACCGCCTGGCCTCCATCCGGCTGCTGCTGGCCGCCATCAAGCAGCGCGAAGTGGACGAGCGCAAGGATCTCGCCGACGCCGACGTGCTGGCGGTGATCGAAAAAATGCTCAAGCAGCGCCGCGACTCCATCGCCCAATACGAGTCGGCCGGCCGCAACGACCTGGCCGACAAGGAAAAATTCGAGGTGGGCGTGCTGAGCGGTTACATGCCGCAGCAGCTCTCCGAAGCCGAGGTCGCGGCCGAGGTCGCCGCGGCCATCGCCGCCAGCGGCGCCAAGGGTCCCGCCGACATGGGCAAGGTCATGGGCATACTCAAGGGTAAGCTCGCCGGCCGCGCCGACATGGGCAAGCTCTCCGGTCTGGTGAAATCCAAACTCACCGGCTAGCCCGCCGTTCTCCGTGCCGAGCAATGCGGCACGATTTTGCTGCGCTGAACCTCGTTCAGGCGGCGGATTTGCGGTACAGTTTTTAATCCACGCCGGCGGAGCCGGCGGCCTCGTGACGCTGCTGAATCTTAAGGTTGAGGAACTCCGCTTTTGATTCCTGATTCTTTCAAGCAGGATTTGCTCAACCGGGTCGACATCGTCGACATCGTCGAGCGCTACGTCCCGCTGAAAAAGTCCGGCACCAACCTCTCGGCCTGCTGCCCCTTCCACAGCGAAAAAACCCCGTCGTTCACGGTCAGCCCGACCAAGCAGTTCTACCACTGCTTCGGTTGTCAGGCGAGCGGCAACGCTATTACTTTTGTCATGGAGTATCAGGGCCTGGGCTATGTCGAGGCCGTGCGGGAATTGGCCGAGAGCGTGGGCATGACACTGCCCGAATTTCAGCCCAGCAAAAAAGAGGCGCAACTCCGCGACGAGGGGCCGGACCTTACGGCCGCGCTGGAGCGGGCCGCGGCCTTCTATCGCGAGCAACTCAAGGCCAGCCCCAAGGCGATCGACTACCTCAAGGGCCGCGGATTGACCGGGCAGATCGCCGCGCGCTTCGGCATCGGCTACGCGCCCGACGACTGGCAGGGGCTGCAAAAGCCCTTCCCCGACTACGCCAAGGACAAGAGCCTGGTCGATTCCGGCCTCGTCATCCAGAACGAGGAGGGCCGGCGCTATGACCGTTTCCGCGACCGGGTGATGTTCCCCATCCTCAACCAGCGCGGCGCCGTCATCGGCTTCGGCGGTCGCGTCATCGGCGCGGGCGAGCCCAAGTACCTGAACTCGCCCGAAACGCCGCTGTTCGAGAAGGGCCGCGAACTGTACGGCCTGTCGCAGGCGCGCATTCCCATCCGTGAATCCGGGCGCGTGATTGTGGTCGAAGGCTATATGGACGTGGTGGCCCTGGCCCAGCATGGCGTGGGTTATGCAGTGGCCACGCTGGGCACCGCCACCTCGGCCACCCATGTGAGCAAGCTATTGCGCCAGACCGACGAGGTGGTGTTTTGTTTCGACGGCGATGCCGCCGGCAGGCGAGCTGCTTGGCATGCACTGGAAGTGTGCCTTCCCCTGCTGGCCGACCGAAAGACGATGCGCTTCCTCTTCCTCCCTCCTGAGCATGATCCGGACAGTTTCGTCCGCGAGCACGGCAAGGACATGTTCGAAGCTAAGCTTCGCGAGGCCTGGCCGTTGTCGAAATTCATGCTGGAAGAATTGAAAAGCCGGGTGGACACGGCTACGCCCGAAGGTCGCGCCCGGCTAGTGCACGAGGCCAAGCCCTTGTTGAAGCAAATTGCGACCCCGGTCATGCAATTTCAAATGCTCAAGGAAATCGCCCACATTTCGGATATGCAGTTGGAAGCGGTAGCTGCGGAATGTGGCATAGCTTTGAGAGGTTCACGGCCAAGCGCACGACACTTTACCGGCCCGGAGGGCCGGGCCAACGGGGGACAGGGTGCCGAGCAAAGACCGTACCAGGAAAAAGGTAGCCTAAGTCCGGAACGGCGGCGCGCGCGCGCCTTTCTGCGTTACGCGCTGCTCGTTCCCTCTTTGGCAGAAAAGGTGCCCGAGGAAGTGCTCGATGGCCAATCGCCCGAGGCCAAAGTGCTTACCCTTATGGTGCGCCACATCGCCGAGAAGGATCTGACCGCTACCCGAGACCTCCTAGATTGGCTGCACGAACAGCCCGAGGCAGAACTGGCACGATCCTTGAGTGAGGAAATTATGGGCACGACTTTTGCCGATAATGATATTGAGGTGGAATTCAACAAGGCCTTGGAGCAGATTGAGGAATTTCGTTACGAAAATCAGATTCGCGAACTGGAAGCCAAGGACAAACGTGAGGGGCTTTCGAGCGATGAGGCCAGAACTTACCAAAGCCTGATTCTTGAGAAGATAAGGCTACAAGAACAACGAAAAGCCCCTCGCCCCGTGGTATAATTATCGGTTCCGTTCAGGCACTTGCAGGTACGCGGTTCGGCCCCACATAGGTTGCGTCTCCGTCCAGTATTTACGTCATTTCAGCGTTCCACACTATCCGACATCCAGGAACCCCCATGGCAAAGCCCAAGTCGAAGCCCGGCAAGAACTCGCACGCAAAGTCCTCCGTCCGGCGCACGGCAGCCCTGCACAAGAGCGCAACGCGCAAGGTGGCTACCAAGGTAAAAAGCGTCAAGGCGCCGGCCTCGGCCGCGGCCAAGGCCCAGGCAGCCAAGGCGGCGGCAGCGGCCGCGGCGCGCGAGAAGGCGCAGGCGCGGGCGGCGAAGGAACGCGAGCAGATCCGCGTGCGCAAGGAACGTGAACGCGACAAGGCTGCCCAACTGAAACTGAAGGAACGCGCCGCGCGCGAAAAGGCGAAAGAGAATGAACGCCTGGCGCGCGAGAAGGTCAAGGAGAAAGAAAGAATCGCCAAGGAAAAAGAAGCCGCGCACACGCAGGCACTGAAAGAGAAAGAAGCGGCCAAGCAGGCCAAGATCGCCGCCAAGGAAGCCGAGCGGCAAGCCAAGATCCAAGCCAAGGAAGCGGCCAAGCAGGCCAAGCTGGAAGCCAAGCAACTGAACGCCAAGCAACACGCCCAGGAAATGCTGAAGATGCGCACCGGCCGGCCGGGACGCCCCTCGAAGAGCACCCGCGAAGCCGAGCGCGAACTGCTGCGCCGCGCCGAGTCGCGCCCCGAGGACGCGGAGGCGCGCCGCACGCGCCTGAAGAACCTGATCAAGCTCGGCAAGGAGCGCGGCTACCTCACCTACGCCGAGATCAACGACCACCTGCCCGACGACATGGTGGACGCGGAGCAGATCGAGTCGATCATCACCACGTTCAACGACATGTCCATCCAGGTCTACGACCAGGCGCCGGACGCGGAGACGCTGCTCATCTCCGAGAACGCGCCGGCCGTGGTGCCCGACGAGGACGCCGAGGAGGAGGCCGAGGCCGCCCTCTCCACCGTGGACCCGGAATTCGGCCGCACCACCGACCCGGTGCGCATGTACATGCGCGAAATGGGCTCGGTGGAGCTGCTCACGCGCGAGGGCGAGATCGAGATCGCCAAGCGCATCGAGGACGGGCTGCGCCACATGGTGCAGGCCATCTCCGCCTGCCCCACCACCATCCAGAACATCCTCGAGCTCTCGGCCAAGGTCGAGCGCGACGAGATGCGCATCGACGAGGTGGTGGACGGCCTGATCGACCCCAACGCCAAGGACGAGCCCATCCAGGACGTGATGGAGGAGCCCGAGCTCGACGATGACGAGGAGGAGGAAGACGAGGACGCCGCCGCCGCCGCCGTGACCGCGAGCCTGCTGCAGCTCAAGGGCGACGCGCTGGTGCGCTTCAACAAGATCCGCCGCCTCTACGACAAGATGAAGAAGGCGCTGGCCGAGCACGGCCACCGCGGCAAGGAGTACGTGCGCATCCGCGACCAGATCTCGGGCGAACGGCTCAACATCCGCTTCAACGCCCGCATCATCGAGCGCCTGTGCGACACGGTGCGCGGCATGGTGGAGGAAGTGCGCC
>DATNCF010000037.1:0-6236 GCA_035571675.1 Burkholderiales bacterium
AGGCGCAGGTTGTCCCACACCGAAATCTCGGGGAAAACGCGGTGGCCGTCCAGCACCAGGCGCAGGCCCTTGCGCACCAGCTTCTCGGGCGACTGGCCGGTGACGTCCTCGCCGTTGTACATCACCGTGCCCTTGTCAGGCTTGATGAAGCCGCCCAGCGTGCGCAGCAGGGTGGATTTGCCGGCCCCGTTCTCGCCGACGATGAGGACGATCTCGCCCTTGTCGACCCTGACGTCGACGTCGCGCAGGACGGGAACGCTGCCGTAACCGGCGGAAATATTCTTGGCTTCAAGCATGGGAGGACTCGATGAACATGTGACGGACGGCCGGATCCTTGGCCACTTCCTCGGGGGTGCCGGTCGCGACGATGCGGCCGGCATCCATTACCGTGATGCGGTCGGCCACGCCCCACACCAGGTCGAGGTCATGCTCCACCAGCACGAAGGTCTTGCCGTACTGGTCGCGCAACTGCCGCAGCAGCGCGCCGAACTGCTTGCGCTCCTCGGGCGAGAGGCCGGCGGCCGGCTCGTCCAGCAGCAGCAGCTTGGATTCCTGCAGCGCCACGCGCAACACTTCCAGCAGGCGGCGCTGGCCGTGCGGCACCCAGTCGGGGCTGCCTTCGCCCAGGGTCTGGCGCAGCAGCTCCACCGAGGCCTCGGGGATGGGCGTCTTGGAGCCGGCGAAGCGCGCGTCGCGGCCGATCTGAATGTTCTCCCACAGCGACATGTTGCCGAATATGCGCGGGGTCTGGAAGGTGCGGCCGATGCCCAGGCGCGCGATGCGGTGCGGAGACAGGCGCGTGATGTCCACGCCGTCCACGTGCAGCGAGCCCGCGTCCAGCCGGCTGAAACCGGACAGCACGTTGAGCAGGCTGGTCTTGCCCGAACCGTTGGCGCCCACCAGGCCGTGGATTTCGCCCACCTTGACCACGAGGTCGGCGCTGTCCACGGCCACCACCTTGCCGAAGGTCTTGCGGCCCTGCTTCACTTGCACCAGCACCTCGTCGGACTTGGGCGCGCGCTCGGAAGGGGCGCCCTGCTGGGCGCCCAGCACCGCCGCCACGTTGAGGTCCAGGCGCTTGCCCGCGGTGCGCACCTTCTGGCGCCACTTGTTGAAGCCGCCGACAATGCCGTCGGGCATGAGGATCATGATGAGCAGCGCCGCCACGCCGTAGGCGATGAGGCGCCAGTTCACGAACTCGGCCAGCAGGATGTTGGGCAGCAGGTACAGCACCCACACGCCGACGATGGGGCCGAGCAGCGTGCCGCGGCCGCCCACGATCACGGCGAAGAAAAACAGGATGGAGATGTCCAGGCTGAACGAAGTCGGCCCGACGAAGCCAACGATCACGGGATAGATCACGCCGGCGATGCCGGTGCCCACGCCGGCGATCAGGAAGGCAATGAAGCGCATCATGCCGGGGCTGATGCCCAGCGCCTGCGCGGCCTCAGGGCTCTCGGCCGCGATGCGCATGCGCCGGCCGAGCAGCGAGCGGTGCAAAAGCGCGTGCACCACCAGCACCGCGATGGTCACCACCACGACCAGCAGCGACAGCGGCGAGATCATGCCGAAAATGGTTCGCTTGTGCATCTCGTCGAACTGCAGCGAGATGCCGATGATGCCGTTGGTGTAGGTGTTGAAGGCCATGGCCAGCTCCGGCAGCACCACCGCCGCCGAGAGGGTCACGAAGCCGAGGTAGAAGTGCTGCACCCGCAGCGCCGGCAAGGCGAACAGCACGCCGCCGGCGAGCGAGGCCAGCAGGCCCAGCACCACGCTCCAGCCGTAGCTGACCCCGTGCATGGTGTTGGCAATGGCCGCGCCGTAGCCGGCCAGGCCGAAAATGGCGCCCATGCCGAAGGACGTCTGGCCGGCGTCCACCAGCAGCAGGTTCTGGCAGATCGAGGCGATGATGAAGATGTTGACCAGCTCGAAGGCGTGCGTCCAGTAGCTGCTGTTGGCGATGTCGGGGATCAGGCCGGTGCCCGCGATGAGGACGGCCCCGATCAACAACTCGCGGAAGTCCGACCCGAAGCGGGCCTGGATCCAGCCCTGTCGCGCCACTGCGGCCGGCTGGTTGGGCAAGGTTACGGCGCTCATGTTTTCGTTTCCCAATTAAGTTTGAGCGGGGCTTGAGCGGAGCGGTCAGACCCGGCGCGCGCGCGCGCGGCCGAACAGGCCTTCGGGCACGAACATCAGCACCAGCACCAGCACCAGCAGGGACACCACGTTCTGGAAGTGGCCCCCGAATTCGTAGATAGCGAACATGGTCAGCACGCCCACCAGCGGGCCGCCCACCATGGCGCCGATGTCGCTGCCCATGCCGCCCACCACCGAGGCGATGAAGCCGTTCAGCACATACTTGATGCCGGTGTCGGCCGCGATGGAGATGATGGGCGCGACGATGTAGCCGGCGGTGCCGATCACCAGGCCGCTGATGGCGAAGGCGATGAGCTGCAGCCGGCGCACCTTCAGGCCGGCGGCGCGCGCGGCTTCGAGGTCCTGCGACAGCGCGCTGATGGCGAGGCCGGTCAGCGTCTTGGTGAGGAACCAGCGCAGCACCCCGTACCACACCACGCAGGCGATCATGGCCATGACGTAGGGCGCCGGGGTGCGGGTGCCGAAGATGTTGAAGGGCTCGAAGGGGGCCGAGGCGGTCTGCGCCCAGGGGCCTTTCAGCAGCAGCATCACCGCCCCGATGATGGTCGATGCCGCCATGGTGGTGATGATCCACGAGTTCTGCTGCGTGGAAAAGCGCAGCGGCAGCAGCGTGATCCAGCCCTGGAAGGTGAGCAGCAGGGCGATGGCGATGCCGGCCACCGGCAGGATGGCGAACCACATGAGGCGCGAGGGATCGCCCTGGGCGGAAATCATGAAGGCGATGAAGCCGCCGAGCACGAACATGTTGCCCTGGGCGAAGTTCAGGATGCCGCTCGAACTCTGCACCACATTGAAGCTGAGGGCGATCAGGGTGAATATGGCCCCCAGGCCGACGCCGCGGACAAAAATGATTCCAAGCTCTTCGATCATGGACGTGCTCTTTCGGATGAAATTCGGCGATGGGAAGAGAGCGCCGCAGGGGAAGCACAAAAGCGGGATCGGCGCGGGCTGAAGTCGCGGACGGACTGCCCGCAGACAGCCCCGGCGCGAGGCCGCGAAGGGCTTGGATGCATCTGTTCTCCTCCGAACAACTTGCTGTGCCGCAACAGACGGCTTCCTTCGCCGTGCCGGAAGGCACTGCCGCGGAAACACTTATTTATTTTGCCCTCCCCGGCCTGGCCGGAAACGACTGGGGCTGCTGGAAAAGCCTCGCTCGGTACAGCGCCAAGTACGCCGGGCTAAAACCATTTCCCAGGTCAGGGCGGCATCATGACCGAGCACTGTATTGCCGTCAAGTGAGCTGGAATCCTGTTCACTATCCGGAATACGTTTCCCAGCCGACAAGATGACGGGACGGTACTGGAAGGTACAGATACCCATCCTCGGCAGGGCCGGTCAGACCGCGGCGTCGATGGCCTGCAGCGCGCGCAGCGCTGCCTGCTCCCCTTCTTTCCCGGGTTGCGAGAAGTTGTGCTCGAGCTCCACCAACCCATCGTAGCCGCCGTCGCGGAGCTTGCGGAAAAAGCTGGTGAAATTGATCTCGCCCGTGCCCGGCTCCAGGCGGGCCGGCACGTCGCCGATCTGCACCACGCCCACCTCGTCCCACACCCGCGCCAGGTTGCCCAGCAATTCGCCGTCGGCACCCTGCACGTGCACGGTGTCGAACACCAGCTTTACCGCCGGGCTGTCCACCGCCCTGGCCAGAAGGAAGGCATCGCCCAGGTGGTGCATGAGCAGCCCCGGCACGCGCGCCGCCCAAATGTGCTCCAGGCACATCACCATGCCGGCCTTTTCCACCAGGGGCGCCATGCGCCGCAGGTTGTCCACCATGTTGGCCGTCTCCTGCCACACCGGCACGAGGGGATCGCGCGGCGTGGACACCACGATGTTGCGGCCATTCACCCGCCGCGCCACTTCGATGGATTCCAGAATGCGCTTGCGCATGAGCTCCTGGGTGGCCTTGTCGTTGCGCCCCCAGAACAGGTCGAACTTGGAGCTGTCCACGAAACAGCCCATTTCCAGGCCGTGCTTTTCCAGCGCCCGGCCGATGCGCTCCTGCTCCTCCCGGCCGCGCTGCTTGAGGTTGTTGTCCTGCACGCCGGCAAACCCCAGTTCGGCCAGGTAGGCGATCTGCTCGGCCGGATCGGCCGTGCCCAGGCTGTGCAGGAAATGCGGCCGGTCCAGCCCCGGAAAACCCAGCGGAGCCGCAAAACGCAGTTTCCAACTCGTTTTCGGCGCTCCGCGCGAACCACTGCGCGAGGCGCCCCGGTCCACCGCGCTGGAAGCGCGGGCCAACGTCCCCTTGGCCGACGAACGGGAAGCCCGGCCCGGCCGCATTTCCGCCTTGGTCTTGGTCGCCGCGTGGCGAGAGCCCTCTTTGCGCCGCCCTGCTCCGCTTTTCGTATGCCTCATGGCGCCCTTTTCTTATTTGAACGACGGCTTGCGCTTTTCAACCATGGCCGTCACTGCTTCGTTGAAATCCGCGTCCTTGAAGAGCATGGTCTGGGCCTGGATGTTGAAATCCCACTCGCCGGCCAAAGTGCCGTCCATGCCGCGGCGCAGGCCCTGCCGGGCGATGGCCAGGGCCACGCGCGGCTTCCTGGCCAGTTCCTCGCCCAAGGCTTGCGCCCGGTTCAGCAGTTCCTCGGGAGCGGCCACCTCGCTGCACAGGCCAATCGCCTTGGCCTCCTCCGCGCCCACCTTCTGCGCGCGCAGGATCATGTTGGAGGCGCGCTCCAGGCCGATGAGCCGAGGCAGCAGGAACATGCCGCCCAGCGGCGGGATGATGCCCAGTTCCACCCAGTTCTCGCAGAAGAACGCGTTGCTGGCGACCACGCGGAAATCGCAGGCCACGGCGAACTCGCAGCCCGCGCCCACCGCCGGGCCGTTCACCGCGGCGATGGTGGGCTTGGAGCAGGTCTTGAGCGCGCGGGCCAGGCCGAGGAAGCCGGCGTAAACCTTGTTGCGGATTTCCGACGGCGGCATGGTGATGAGGTCGTTCAGGAACTGGCGGTCCCCGCCCGAGCAGAACGAGCGCCCGTTGCCGGTGACGACAATGGCGCGCACGGCGTCGTCGGCCTCGAATTTGTGTACCGCCTCGATCACCGTCATCAGATAGGCGGGCGACACCGAATTCATGACCTCGGGCCGGTTGAAAGTGACATAGCCAACAGGGCCATTGGTGTGGGTGAGCAGTTCAGACATGGTGAAATCCTCTTTGAACCTTGTCGCTTTGTCTTGAAACTAGTGCGTGCCCCGGGCGGGAATGGTGGGCGAGCGCTTGGCCAGCAACTCGTTCGAAATCTTCATCTCGTTGGCCAGGACCTCTTCGATGTCAGGATGGCTGGCGCTGAAATTGATTGAGCGCTTCAGCAGGCCGTGCACGAACGGATCGCAACTCGCCATGGCCTTGGCCATTTCGCGCGCCGCATTGAGCGCCTCGCCCGCCGGCACCAGCTTGTCGATGAGACCGATGCGCAGCGCCTCGTGGGCGTCGATCATCTCGCCCGTCTGCAGCAGGCGCAGCGCGCGGCTGCGCCCCACCAGGTCCTGCAGCATGCGCGAGCCGCCGAACCCGGGCAGCAGCCCGAGCTTGATGAAGGGCACCGAGTATTTGGAGTTTTCAGAGCCGATGCGGATGTCGAAGGACACCGCCATGGTGATGCCCACGCCCACGGCCGTGCCGTTGAAGGCGCAGATGGTGGGCTTGGGCGAATTCCAGTTCTCCAGGGGGAATTTCTGCAGCAGGGGGCTGTCGGCCACCAGTTTGCGCCCCTCGGGGGTGCCCAGGGCCTGCAGGTCCATGCCGCCGCAGAAACCGCGCCCGGCGCCGGTCAGCACGATGGCGCCCACGTCCTGGTCTTTCCACGAGCGGTCGAAGGCGTCGTAGATCTCATTGGCCATGAGGCCGGAAAACACGTTGAGCTTTTCCGGGCGGTTCAGGGTGATGACGGCCACCCGGTCGGCCACCTCGTACAGAATCTGCGAGTACATCCCTTCCTCCTGTGTTTTGGACGGCCTTGAACGCCGCCTGAATGGCTGTTCAAGGCGTCGGCCATTGTAAGGGTTGCCGCCCCCTCCGGGACACGAAGGCGTAAAATCGGCTATTCCTGAAGGAGATCGACATGGCAGAAGCTTAT
>DATNCF010000038.1:0-11220 GCA_035571675.1 Burkholderiales bacterium
CATCGAGGAAGAAAAACGCCAGGACGAGGCAGCGGGCCGCGACGTGCGCACCAAGGGCAAGATCGTCATCGCCACCGTGAAGGGCGACGTGCACGACATCGGCAAGAACATCGTCACCGTGGTGCTCCAGTGCAACAACTACGCCGTGGTGAACCTGGGCGTCATGGTGCCGGCGCAGAAAATCCTCGACACGGCGCGCGAAGAGGGCGCCGACATCATCGGCCTGTCCGGCCTGATCACGCCGTCGCTGGAGGAAATGGCCCACGTGGCCAAGGAAATGCAGCGCCAGGGCTTCACCCTGCCGCTGCTCATCGGCGGCGCCACCACCTCGCGCGTGCACACGGCGGTGAAAATCGCCCCCAACTACCACGGCCCCACGGTGTACGTGCCCGACGCCTCGCGCTCGGTGGCGGTGTGCTCGAATCTGTTGTCGGAAGGACAGCGCGAGGATTATCTGCTTTCAGTGAAGGCGGATTACGACAGGGTGCGGGCACAGCACGCCAACAAGAAGGGCCCGGCACTGGTCAGCCTGGACAAG
Organism: Burkholderiales bacterium; assembly: GCA_035571675.1. Classification (GTDB taxonomy): domain Bacteria; phylum Pseudomonadota; class Gammaproteobacteria; order Burkholderiales; family SG8-39; genus CAIYPG01. The sequence continues at coordinate 539 of DATNCF010000038.1, forward strand.
GCGCGCGCCAATGCTTTCCCCGTCGACTGGAAGAACTACGCAGCCACCAGGCCCAAGTTCCTCGGCCGCAAGCTGCTCTTGAACTACGACCTCGCCGAGTTGGCGCGCTCAATTGACTGGTCGCCTTTCTTCCAGACCTGGGACCTCGCCGGCAGCTATCCCAAAATCCTCGAAGACCCGGTGGTGGGCGAATCGGCGCGCAATGTGTTCCGGGACGCCCAGGCCATGCTGAAGAAAATCATCGAGGGCCGCTGGCTCACCGCCAGCGCGGTGTTTGGCCTGTGGCCGGCGGCGAGCAACGGCGACGACATCGAGATTTATGCCGACGAGTCGCGCGAAAAGACGCTCATGACCTGGCACAACCTGCGCCAGCAGAACGAGAAGGCGTCCGACCGTGCCAACCTGTGCCTGGCCGATTTTGTCGCGCCCAAGCGCTTGTTCGAAACTGCGGGCGTGAAGGACTACGCCGGCGCCTTTGCCGTCACAGCCGGCATCGGCATCGACGCGCGCGTGAAGGCCTACGAGGCCGCGCACGACGATTACAACGCCATCCTGCTCAAGGCCCTGGCCGACCGCCTGGCCGAGGCCTTCGCCGAGCGCCTGCACGAGCGCGTGCGCAAGGAGTTCTGGGGCTATGCTTCGGATGAGGCCCTGTCCAACGACGAAATTATCGCGGAGAAATACCGCGGCATCCGCCCCGCCCCGGGCTACCCGGCCTGCCCCGACCACGTGGAGAAGGCCGACCTGTTCCGCCTGCTCAACGCCGGGGAAGCCGGCATCGAACTCACCGAAAGCTATGCCATGCTGCCGGCCGCCGCGGTGAGCGGTTTCTACATCGGGCATCCGCAGTCGCAGTATTTCGCCGTGGGCAAGATCGGCAAGGACCAGGCCAGCGACTACGCCAAGCGCACCGGCCGGCCGCTGGATGAAGTGGAACGCTGGCTGGCGCCGGTGCTGGGCTACGACGCCTGACCGTCAACACCTGTCAAGCACCATGACCGAACTCGACCCCGAACTGCTGCGGAACATCGCCGTCTACCCCGTGGTCGTGCAGGAAAACGTGCGCTACCGCGACTGCGACCTGCAGCGCCATGTGAACAATGCCGTGTTCGCCACCTATTTCGAAATCGGGCGCTCGGTCGCCATGCGCGAAGCCATGGCGAAGGGCGCGCGCCGGCCCAAGGGCACGGGCGGCTCGGTGGTGCGCCAGATCATCAACTACCACGGCCAGGTGCGCTATCCCTCGGTCGTCCAGATCGGCACGGGCATCCTGCGCATCGGACGCACTTCCTTCGCCTATGGCTCGGCCGTGTTCTGCAACGGCGAATGCGCGGCGTCGGGCGAAGTCACCACCGTGCTCACCGACCGGGAGACGGGCCGCCCCGTGGCCATACCCGATGACTACCGCGCCACGCTCGAATCGATTGGGTTGCGGCGGCCCTGACGACCCATCAATGTGTATGCCCATGAGAGGCGGTCTGGTGCGTCTTGTGGCGGGGGTTGTCGCCGCGCTGTTGCTGGCCGGTTGTTATCCCGAGCTGGACTGGCGGCCGCTGAATTCCGCGCAGGGGCGCTTCACGGTGCTCATGCCGGCAAAGACCAAAGAGGATTCGCGTCCTGTCGCCGAAGGCGTGACCATGCACCAGTGGGCCACCGGGACTTCAAACGCACTGTTTGCCGCGGCCTATGCCGACTACCCGACGGCCGCGCAATCGCACATGGCGACGGTGCAATCGGCGCTGATCGCCAAGGGCGGGCGGCTGGCCGAAGAGCGCGAATTGCGGCACGAAGGACTGGTGGGACACGCCTTCATCGTCGAATTCCCGGCCGATAAGTCCCCGCCTATGCTGCATGTGCGGCTGCTGGCCTCGGGCAACCGGCTGTACCAGTTGTCGGTGCTGACGCGGGGGGAGAAACCGGGGAAGGACGATATCGAGCTGTTTTTCGATTCGTTCCACGTAACGAACGAATAAGTAACGAGCGAATTTCTTTGTCTGGTTTACGAGGCCCTCTGCTTCGCAGAGGGGTTCAGTCGGCTCCGGATTGAAATCTTGTCTTGGGTTTTTCCGGTCCGGGCAGGTCCAGCGAATCCAGCCCAAAATTTTCGATCACTTCAGCCCCGACAACCTTCGTGTTCGGTCCGGTTGACGCGATGGCGCCGGCATAAGCAAGGCGTTCCTTGTCGGCCTCGTCTTCGGGAAAGACCTCGTCATGGTCCAGCGCCAGCACCACCGCTTTCAAATCCAGTATCGGAGCAAGCCACTGGTCGGAAAGCAATCTCAACAGTTCCCGCGTGCTCGCCATGGCCGGCGCTTCGACGATCAACCGGTTCGGCCGCGCTTCCCGCAGCAGCTTGACCAGCGTGCTGCGCAGTTCCACGCTGCCCGTGCAGCAGATGCAGCCGCCGGCAATGGCGGTCACGTGCACGGCCGCGCCCGAACCCGGCACGCCGTGAGCAAGCCTTTGTGATTCCGGCACGGTGTGCTGGTCGCTGTCGGTTACCAGGAAAGCCCAGGACTGATCCGCCGGCCGCAGCGATTCAATCTTCTTGAGCAGTCGCGATTTCGCCGCGCCGCTCTTGCCCACCACCAAGTTGGTGCTGACGTGGGCAAGTGGCGGGTTATGGGCTCCGGGCAGCATGCGCTCCTCGCCTTACTCTTCCGATTCCTTGCGGCCGGTGCTGATGCCCAGCGCCTTGAGCTTGCGGTACAGGTGGGTGCGTTCCAGCCCCGATTTCTCCGCCACGCGGGCGATGGAACCGCCGGCCTCGGCGAGCTGGTGCTCGAAGTAGGCGCGCTCGAAGGCGTCGCGCGCCTCGCGCAGCGGCTGGTCGAACAGCGGCTCGAACGCGGTCCGCTTTTCCTCCACTGTCGGGGCCGCGAACTGCGCCAGCACGGCGCGCGTCTCGTCCTCCGCAATCTCCCCGGCGCTGGCCGTGGCCGCCAGGGTGCGCACGGCGCTGGCCATGTCCTGTAGGTTGCCCGGCCAGGCGAAATCGGCGAGCAGTTGCAGCGCGGCGGCGGAGAAACGGCGCGGCGCTGCACCACCCTCGTTGCGGCCCTCGGCACGGACCTCCGTGCCCTGCGCCAGCAGCGCCTGCGCCAGCGCCGGAATGTCTTCGCGCAGTTCGGCCAGGGTGGGCAGGCTGACGCGCAATTCCGACAGCGTGGCCATGAGGCCGGCGTCGAACCCCTGCTCGACCAGGCGGCGCGGGCTCTCCGAGCAATAGGACACCAGGCGCACCCGGGCGCGCGCCGCGTGCGCGGCCAGGAACGCCAGGTGCTTTTGCTGCGCCACGGTCAGCCGCGCCAGCTCGTCGATGAACACGATGCCGCCCGCCGCCTGCTGCAGCACGTCCTGCGAGCCCTCGGCCAGGATCTGCCCGGCGCCCACCCAGGGCGTGCCAGGCCGGTGCAGGAGGCGCGCGAACAGTTCGGGCAGCATGCCGCGCTCGCCCCGCATGAGCAGGGCGCCGTCGGCCGTGGCGAGCTGCGCCAGGCGGCGCTTCAGTTCGGCCAGCGCGGGGGATTTGCCCAAGTCGGCAAGCACGCCCGAGCCGCCCACGCGGTTCTCGTCGCGGGCCAGCGCGCGCTTCACCGTGGACAGCAGGCGCGCGAGCGCGATGGGCTTCTCCAGGAAGTCCAGCGCGCCGATGCGCGTGGCCTCCACCGCGGTGTCGATGGTGGCGTGGCCCGACATCATGACCACGGGCATGGTGAGCAGGCCGTTGGAGGCCCATTCCCGCAGCAGCGAGACGCCGTCCATGTCGGGCATCCAGATGTCGAGCAGCACCAGGTCGGGCCGCGCGCGCGCGCGCCACTCGCGCGCCGCGGTGGCGTTCTCGGCCAGTTGCACGCTGTGGCCCTCGTCGGACAGTATTTCCGACAGCAGCTCGCGGATGCCGACTTCGTCGTCTACGACCAGGATCTGCGCCATGTAGGGTGGTGGTGTCCTTAAGTGTGCGCTAGGCGGCCAGCGGCAGCGAAATGCTGATGGCGGCGCCCGCCGGGGCGCCGTTGTCCGAAGCCGCGTTCTCGATGGTGATGGTGCCGTGGTGCTCGTCGATGATTTTCTTCACGATGGCAAGGCCCAGCCCCGTGCCCTTGGGCTTGGTGGTCACGTAGGGCTCGAAGGCGCGCTTGATGATGCCCTCGGGGAACCCGCAGCCGTTGTCGCGGATTGTCAGCCACACCTTGCGGCCCGACAGTTCGGTCACGATTTCGATGCGCGGCTCGGCCAACCCCGTCAGCGCATCCTGCGCGTTCTGCAGCAGATTGTGTATGACTTGCCGGATTTGCGTCGGATCGCCCATCACCGGCGGGATGTTGGCGTCCCCCTGGATTGCGATGCGCACGCCGGCGTTCTCGTACAGGGCCAGCACTTCGCCGATCAACCGGTTGAGGTCGAGCGGCTGCAGCTGGGGCGCCGGCGTGCGCGCATATTCGCGGAAATCGTCCACCATGCTCTTCATGGCGGCCACCTGCGCCACGATGGTCTGCACCGCGCGCCCGAGCACCGCGCTGTCCTCGGGACCGAGCTTGCCCTCCAGCTTGGCCTGCAGGCGTTCGGCCGAGAGCTGGATGGGCGTGAGCGGATTCTTGACCTCGTGCGCCAGGCGCCGCGCCACCTCGGCCCAGGCCGTGGCGCGCTGCGCCGCCACCAGTTGGGTGATGTCGTCGAACACCAGCACCTGACCGCCCCCGCCCGCGGCGGGCAGCGGCGACCCGCGCAGCAGCAGCACCGTGGCCGTATCCGGCAACTCGATCTGGCGCTGCCAGGCGGCCGCGCCGCGCTCGTGGAACGCGTCCGCCACGGTGGCGGCGAATTGCCTCAACTTCGGCCAGGCCTCGAGGGACTGGCCCTCCAGCCCGTCCAGCGGCTGGCCCAGGATGTCGGCGGCGCCGCGGTTGGCGATGTTCAGGCGCATGGCGGCGTCGAACACCAGCACCCCGGCCGACAGGTTGGCCAGCACGCTTTCCAGGTAAGCCCGGGCGGTTTCCACCTGGGCGCGGCTTTTCTCGTTGGCGGCGCGCGCTTCATCGAGCTGGACGGTCATGCTGTTGAAGGACTGGGTGAGGATGCCCAGCTCGTCGCGGCTGGTGACCGGCATGCGCACGCTGAAATCGCCGCGCGCCACGGCCTGCGTGTTTTTGGCCAATTCCGCCAGCGGCTGCGACAGGCGCCGCGACAGCAGAAAGGCCAGGGCCAGCGCCGCCGACAGCGTGAGCAGCAGGGTGAGCGTGAGGGTGACGATGTAGATTTCCTTCAGGCCCTGGCGCGACAGCGCCAGCTCCTTGTAGGCGTGGTACACCGACTGCACGCTGTCGGCGGTCTCGGCCAGCGCCGAGGGCGCATGGCGGGTGAGTTGGATGAACTTGGGCTCGTCGCCAAACGACAGGCTGTCCAGCGGCATGATGGTGCGCAGCACCAAGCCCTTTTCGCCCTCGGGTTCCACCGCCGAGTAGCCGCGCGCGTTGCGCGCCTGGCGCACCAGCCCCGCCGACGGCACGGGCGGCAGCAGCTTGCCCAGGTCGCGGCTGGCGCCCGCCACCACCTGGCCGCTGGCGGTGACCAGCAGGGCGTCTTCGGCGCCGGCCTGCTCGCGCAGCCGGTTGAGCGCGCCGATCTGCTGCGCCGTGCTCATGTCGGACAGCTCGATGGCGATGGCGCGGGTCTTGAGGGTGAGGTCGGACAGCAGCGAATCGATGGCCGAGCGGCCCAGGTTGAGGCCGCCCTCCAGCGCCTTGTCCACACGCACGTCGAACCAGGACTCGATGCTCTTGGTGAGGAACTGCACCGACACGGTGTAGACGATGGCGCCGGGCACCATGGCCACGATGGCGAACATGACCAGCACGCGGAAGGTGAGCAGCGACCCGAACACCTTGGCGCGGCGCTGGCGCTTGAGCACCACGAGCTGGTAAATCACCAGGCCGAGCAGCACCGCGGCCACGGCGCCGTTCAGGCCCAGGAGCAGCGGATAGTTGTCGCTGAAGAGCGAGGTGTTGGCGCTGGCCGCCGCCAGCAGGAACAGCAGGACGGTGGCGACGGCGGCGCCGGCGATGAGCAGGTAGGTCATGGCGCCGGCCTCGCCTCGTTGGCCGCCTTGGCGTCGCCCGGCCTGGCCTCAAGCGACGAGCGCGCCTCGGCCGGCGCGCGCGCGCCCTCGATGTTGCGCGTCACCACCGGCGCGGGGGCCGGCGTGAAGTTGAAGCGTTTCCAGTCCGAGGCCAGCGCCCAGTCGCGGTTGGTGATGGCGGTGACCTGGAAGGGCTTGGGCAACTGCGCCGTGTCCAGGCGCATGCGCACCCCGGCCTCGTAGCTGCGCTCGGGCGACACCTGATCGCGTTCCAGCACCAGCCAGCCGCGCACGCGTCCCAGAACGCGCAGCGCCTCGTCCAGGGTCTGGAAAGGCTGGTGCAGGTTGCCCGTCCATAGCCGGTACTGCCGCGACAGCGGGTGGTAGGTGAGGCGGTATTGCAGCCGGCTCACCACGGTGCGCTCGTCGAACCAGTACCAGCGCGGGCGCACCAGCTCGAACTCCACGTTGAAATACAGCGCCACGCCGCTTTGCAGGGCTTCCTCGATGCGCGGCGACAGCTCCACCTTGAAATCGGCGTTGACCGAGTAGCCTTCGTCGGTGGGATCAAGCCGGGCATGGCCCACGTCGATGGCCGCGCCCTGGGCCGCCAGCGCCAGTGCGAGGCCCAGGCAGGCCAGCACCGCATGGACGAACCGCAGCGCGCGCGGCACGGCGCGGGGCAGGGCGGCGGGTCGGGAGCGCGGCATCAGGCCTTTTTTTCCAGCAAGGCGTAGTAAAAACCGTCGGTGTCAGGGCCAGGAAAAATCTGGCATCCCGGCGCTTGGTGGACAACAGCGCCGATGTTATCGGCATTCGCCGCGCTTGGCATGGCCGCGGGGAGCGTCAGCGGCAATATCGCCGCATCGGCGTGCGAGGCGAGAAAGGCTTCGATGCGCCGCGTGTTCTCTTCGGGAAACACCGAGCAGGTGGCGTAAAGCAGCCGCCCGCCCGGCGCCAGGCGCTGCCACAGCGCGGCGAGCAGCGCGGACTGCTGCCGGACGAACGGTCCCTGGTCGCCGACGTCCCCGGCGTCCCCGATGTCCGAGGGGCGGCGCAGCCACTTGATGTCCGGGTGGCGGCGCACCACGCCCGAGGCCGAGCAGGGCGCGTCGAGCAGGACGCGCTCATAGCCCGCACCGATGTCCGCTTGTTGCGACGCCGCGTCGGCACACTGGATGCGAACGGAAAGACCAAGGCGGCGCAGGTTGTCGCGCACCCTTTCCAGCCGGACGGCGTCGGAGTCCACGGCGGTGAGATCGCAGTCCGCCAGCTCGGCGATATGCGCCGTCTTGCCGCCGGGCGCGGCGCAGGCATCGAGCACCTTCATGCCGGGACGAACATCGAGCAGGCGCGCGGCCTGCTGCGCGGCCCAGTCCTGCACCGACACGTGTCCCTCAGCGAAGCCGGGGAGACGATCGACGGGACAGGGCTTGGCCAGCCGCAAGGCCTGTTCGCCGAGCAGGGCGCCGTCAATGCCCTGGGCGCGACAGCGCTCCAGGTAGTCAGCGCCGCTCGCATGGCGGCGATTCACGCGCAGCGTCATGGGCGGCTCGGCGTTGCCGGCCTCGAGCATGGCTTGCCAGTGCGATGGCCAGGCGCTTCGAACGCGGTCGATCCACCATTGCGGGTAACGATAGGTGCCGACCTCGGTCGCGAGTATTTTTGTATTCAATTCGTCGCGGCGCCGCAGCCAGTTGCGCAACACGCCATTCACCAGGCCTTTCGCTGTCTGGGCCGAACGCGGAGCAACGCGGGCGGCGGCCTCCACAGCTTGGTGCACGACGGCATGTGTGCTTTGGGGTCCGTGTTGCAGTTCGGTGAGAGCGGCGAGCAGCAGGCCTTGCAGCGAGGGCGTGGGCGGGCGTTGCACCAGCTCGCGCACCAGCGCGTCACCACGTCCATAGTCACGCAACGCAGCATAGGTGAGGGATTGGACTGCGGCGCGCAGCGGGCCCTCGGCGCGTAGTTCCGCCATGGCGCGGGTGAGGCTCTCCCCCTTGGTCACGCGGCCAACCACTACCCCAGCCAAAGCCAGCGATTCAGACAGAGTGTGTGCCATGGTTTGTTCTTATTGTTGCACTCTTGGAACGAGGCACTGCGCTCCGCGCAGGGGATGGTGGGCGCCCGGGTGAGCGTTATTCGGTGGTGGACGCGCCGAGTATGGTGCCGGCGTTAATTGCCGTGCCTCTTAGAAAATCTCCGGCGCCCATGCGTTGGCTGCCGGCCTTTTGCAACTCCTGGAGGTTGAGCACACCCGGATTGCAGGCAACGCGAATACCCTGGGCATCCGCACCCAACACCCTGCCTGGTTGGGCCTGGGCTTCTTTGCTTTCCAGGCGCGCGCGCCACACTTTTATGTCCCGGCCGTCCAGTGTCGTGACCGCGCCGGGCGCGGGCCGAAACGCTCGTATGTGCCGTTCCACCACCTCCGCCGGCTCGTTCCAGTCGATGCGCGCCTCGGCTTTCTCGATCTTGCGCGCATAGGTCGCCCCTTCGGCGGGCTGGGGTGTCGCCCGCAGCCTGCCGGCCTCCAGTTCGTCCAGCGCCCGCACGATGAGCCGCGCGCCCAGCGCGGCCAGCTTGTCGTGCAGGCTCTGGGTGTCGTCCTCGGCGGTGATGGGCAGGGCTTCGGACAGCAGCACGGGGCCGGTGTCCAGGCCGGCATCCATCTGCATGATGCAAATGCCGGTCTCGGCGTCGCCCGCCAACAGGGCGCGCTGGATGGGAGCCGCCCCGCGCCAGCGGGGCAAAAGAGAGCCGTGAATATTGATGGCACCCTGGGGGCACAGATCGAGCACAGCCTGGGGCAGGATCAAACCGTACGCGGCGACCACCATCACTACCGCGCCGGAGGCGCGGGCCAACGTGAATAACTTTTCCTGCTGGACTGGATCCTTGAGCGTGGGAGGCTGGAATATCTCGACCCCATACTGCTCGGCCAACTGCTTCACGGGCGACGGCTGCAGCTTCATGCCCCGCCCAGCCGGCCGATCTGGCTGAGTGAGCACTAACACCACTTCATGCCGGCTATCCAGCAAAGCCGCCAAAGCCTGGGAGGCAAACTCCGGCGTACCGGCAAAAATCAGCTTCATTGGGGTCAACCCAGCCGGCTACGCCGTCTGCTTTTGCTGCTGCTTCTGCAATTTTGCTTTGATGCGGCTTTGCTTCAGGCGCGACAGGTAGTCCACGAACACCTTGCCTTCAAGGTGATCCATTTCGTGCTGGATGCACACGGCCAAGAGGCCCTCGGCCTCCAACTCGAAAGGCTTGCCGTTGCGGTCCAGGGCGCGCACTCGCACGTGTTCGGCGCGCTCGACTTCCTCGTAAAAGCCGGGAACGGACAGGCAACCCTCCTCGCCCACCTGAACGCCGTCTTTTTCCAGGATTTCCGGGTTGATCAGGGTCAGCAGTTCGCTGTGGTCGTCGGACACGTCGATGACGATGACCTGCTTGTGCACGTCGACCTGCGTGGCCGCCAAGCCGATGCCCGGGGCGGCGTACATGGTTTCGGCCATGTCGCTCACCAGTTTGCGGACGGAATCGTCGACCGCGTCCACCCGGCGGGCCTTGGTGTACAGCCGGGGGTCGGGATACTGAAGAATCGACAATTTGGGCATAATTACTTGCGAATTGAATGAATTATCTGCAAAATCTAAAGCAGACTATACAATTGTCGCCAGGCGTGGTTGCACTTGGGTTGCGATACAGGGGAAATGGGGGCGGCGGCTTCCTTTTTCATCTGCCGGCGGCCAAGCGGGCGCGTTAACTGCTTCTCGCGCTTGAGGAAAGCCGCTTTGGGAAGACAATCCCGAAAAACGAGGTTGCCATGAGCAAGTCTAGCATAGCGAAACCGATTTCCCGGCCGCGCGGGCAGGCGCTGCGAGCCCTGTGCGCGCTGGGCGTGGCCATGCCCCTGGCGTTGGCCATGCCTGTGGCAACCTGGGCACAAAGCTCGGCGCCGGTCATGCAGGACAATGCCCCGGACCGCTACATCGTGGAAAAAGGCGACACGCTGTGGGGCATTTCGGGCAAGTACCTCAAGGAGCCGTGGCGCTGGCCTGAACTGTGGCGCATGAACCGCGAGCAGATCGCCAACCCCCACCGCATTTATCCCGGCAACGTGCTGGTGCTCGACCGCAGCAAGATGCCGCCCGAGCTGAGCGTGCAGGGCACGGTGAAGCTGTCGCCGCAGGTGCGCACCGAAGCGCTCCCCAACGAGGCCGACGCCATTCCAGCCATTCCGCCGCGGGTGATCGAACCCTACCTCACCCAGCCGCTGGTCATCGAGCCGGACGGGCTGGACAGCGCGGCGCGCATCGTGGCCACCGAGGAAAGCCGCGTCAACCTGGGTGCCGGCAACCTCGCCTACGTGAAGGGCGTTCCAGCCGCCGCCGGCGCCGGCACGTGGAACATTTTCCGTCCGGGCAAGACCCTGCTCGATCCCGACACCAAGGCCGCGCTGGGCGTGGAAGCGATCTTCCTGGGCACGGCGCGCGTCACCAAGCCGGGCGACCCGGCCACCATGCAGATCATCACGTCGAAGCAGGAAATCGGCGTCGGCGACCGCTTGGTGGCGGCGCGGCCGGCCGGCATCGTTTCC
>DATNCF010000039.1:0-2262 GCA_035571675.1 Burkholderiales bacterium
CTGTTCGTGATGGGCTGCGAGCACCTGCGCGTGCTGCAGGACGCGGGACTGTCCAAAGCCCGGGTGCGCGAGACGCTGTACCGGCACATGACCGATCCGGCCGGAGCCGCGCCGCCCATGCCGGTGCGCGACCCGGACGCCATCATGATCGCCTCGGTGCGCGGGCCGGCCATGCCCTGGACGTGGTACTTCAGGCCGTTCTACAGTTCAGCGCCGGTGACGCTGCCCATCCGTGGCTGAGGTTGTTTAGGGCGGCGCTCCTCGCGCCTACCCCTGGCGCCCAATAGACCCCGCCGCACTCGTATCGAGTGTTAACAGGCTCTAGCCGCCGAGCGCGTCCAGGCCTGCCTGCGAGGCCTGCTCGTCTTCCTCACCCTTGGCGCCCGAGGCGGCAATGCCGCCCACGCATTGGCCCATGACCATCACCGGCAGCCCGCCGGGCGCCGGCATGACCGGCACGGCCAGGGTCAGCATGCCGCTTCCTCCGCCGGACAGGCGCTCGGCCCAGAAGCGGCTGGGGCGCGCGGTCTGAGCCGCGGTGCGCGCCTTGCCCAGCGCCAGCTCCATGTTGAACACCGTGGCGCCGTCCAGGCGCAGCGCGGCCAGCAGGTGGCCGCCGTCGTCGACAATGGCGATGGCGAGCGGCCATTGGTGCTTCGCGGCTTCGGCCTCGGCGGCGGCCAGCATGGCCTTGGCGTCGGCGGCGGTGAGGCAGGGTTTGGTTTTCATGTCGATCCTATGGGTGGGTCAGGCGTCGGCCGCGATCATGTCGGCGGCTTTTTCGGCAATCATGATAACGGGCGCCGCGGTATTGCCGTTGATGAGCGTAGGCATGACCGAAGCGTCGGCCACGCGCAGCCCGTCGACGCCGCGCACCTTCAGGAGCGGATCCACCACGGCGCCCGCATCCGAACCCATGCGGCAGGTGCCGGCCACGTGCCAGTGGTTGGAGGCGTTGGCGCGCACATGCGCTTCCAGTTCGGCGCGGCTGCGCACGCCGTCGCCGGGCAGCAGTTCCTTGCCGACCAGGGGCGCCAGGGGCTGCCTGGCGGCGATGCCGCGCATCATGTCCGCGGCCTGCACCAGCACATCCAGGTCGCGCTTGTCGCTAAAATAGCGCCCGTGCACACGCGGCTGCGCCAGCGGATCGGCCGACGCCAGCCGCACCTCGCCCCGGCTCCACGGCCGCCCCTGGTTCACGAACACCGAAAACCCATGCTCGCGCGGCAGGAGCTTGCGCAACCCCTGGTCGAGGCGACCCACCACCGCCGGATTCATGAAGAACTGCAGGTCGGGCTCGCGCAGTGACGGATCGCTGCGGTAATAGCCGCCGAGCGGCGTGGCGGCGTGGGCGAGATAGCCGCGCTTGAGCAGGAAATACTCCAGGCCGGAGCCGATGGCGCGCCAGGGATTCATGTAGCGGTAAGCCGTGATGGGCCGGGTACAGGTCCAGGTCATCTTGTAGGCCACGTGGTTCTGCAGGTTCGCGCCCACCTCCGCAGAATCGGCCTGCACCGCCAGGCCCAGCGCGTGCAATGTCTCGGCCCGCCCCACGCCCGACAGCATGAGCAGTTGCGGCGAGCGGATGGCGCCCGCGCACAGCACCACCTCGGCCGCGGCGCGGACCTGCAGCCGCTGGCCTTGGTGCAGGTATTCGCAGCCGCGGGCCGTGCCGGCTTCGATCAGGATGCGCGTGGCCTGCGCGCCGGTCACCACGCTCAGATTGGCGGGCGCGGGACGAAGGAAGGCGCGGGCCGAGCTGCTGCGCCGCGCCGCGTGCACGAAGGTGTCGTAATAGCCCACGCCGTCGCAATCGCCCGCGTTCAGGTCGTCGACGGTGTGGATGCCCAGCGCAGCGCAGGCTTCAAGGAAGGGTTCGCAAATGTCCAGCGTGGCGCGGCCGCGCGAAATGCCCAGGGGCCCGTCGGCGCCGTGCCATGGGTTGGCCCCGCGCTCATTGGCCTCGGTCTTGCGAAAGAACGGCAGGACTTCGTTCCAGCTCCAGCCCGTCGCGCCGAGTTGGCTCCAGTGGTCGTAGTCCCAGGGCTGGCCGCGGGTGTACACCATGCCATTGATGGAGCTGCCGCCGCCCAGCACGCGCGCCTGCGACAGCAGCAACTGCCGTCCGCCCATTTCGGGCTCGGCTTCGGTGTGCATGCTCCAGTTGAAGCGCGGCGCGGTCGCGGTGAGGGCCAGCGCGCCGGGAATGCGCAGCACCATGTCGTCGTCGGGCGGGCCGGCCTCGAGCAGGATCACGCGGCG
>DATNCF010000040.1:0-9520 GCA_035571675.1 Burkholderiales bacterium
TGGAATCGTCGGGCCTGGCCTTCGATCACCTGTGGGTGTGCGGTCTCACCGACGAGGGCTGGCCGCTGGCGCCGCGCCCAAGCCCGTTCCTGCCGCTGGGCCTGCAGAAGAAAGCCGGCATTCCCGAAGCCAGCGCCGAAGGCGCGCTGGCGCAGGACCGCCGCCGCACCGAGGCCTGGCTGGGCGCCGCGCCCGAAGTGGTGCTGTCGCATGCCCTGCGCGAAGAAGACCGCGAGCTCAGGGTGAGCGTGCTCATCCAGGCACTACCCGAGGGTAGGCCAACTGGGCCGGAGGGCAGGCCCGAAATACCGGCCTATCCCCTCTATCGCGACGTGCTGTTCGCCGCGCGCGCCCTGGAGCGGCAGGACCAGGGGGCGGCGCGTGCCCCTGCGCTGGCGCAGGCCCAATCCGCGCTAGCGCAGGCCCAATCCACGCTGACGCAGCCCGTGCTGCGCGGCGGGGCGCGCGTGCTCGCCGATCAGGCCGCCTGCCCCTTTCGCGCCTTCGCCCGCCACCGGCTGGGCGCGCGCGCGCTGGATGAACCCGTGTCCGGCCTGGACGCCGCGGCGCGCGGCAACCTGTTGCACGCCCTCATGAAGGGCCTCTGGGACGAGCTCAAAACCAAGCAGCGCCTGGACGACCTGCCGCGCGGAGAACTGGCGGCCGTGATCGAGCGCGCCGCGCGTGCCGCGGTCAACCGCATACGCCGCGAGCGCAGCATCGAGGACGGCTTTGCCGAATTGGAGCGCGCGCGCCTGTGCCGGCTGGCCGCCGAGTGGCTGGAAGTGGAGCGCGCCCGCGGCGGTTTTGAAGTGGCGGCCACCGAGGAAAAACGCACCCTGCAGGCCGGCGGCCTGACCCTGTCGGGCCGCATCGACCGGCTGGACCGCCTGGAAGGCGGCGGCTACGCCCTCATCGACTACAAGACCGGACGGCCGACGCCGCGCAGTTGGCGCGGCCCGCGGCCCGACGACCCGCAGCTGCCGCTGTACGCGGTCAGCGCCCAGGAACCCATCAGCGCAGTGGCCTTCGCGCGGCTCAAGACAGGCGACATGCGCATGATGGGCTTTTCCCGCGACGGCGGCGTGATGCCCAAGGTGGAGAAAGCCATCAACTGGCCCAGCCTCATGAGCGCGTGGCGGAGCGAGGTCGATGCGCTGGGCAGCTCGTTCGCCGCAGGAGAGGCGGCGGTGGATCCCAAGAAGGGCATCCAGACCTGCCGCAACTGCGACCTCGCGCCGCTGTGCCGGGTGCACGAGAAATTTTCGCCGCTCGAGCTGGAAGAGGAGGAAGGATTCGAAAACGGCGAGGATGCTCCATGACCGCTTCCATCACGCCGCTGTTCGAGCTGCCCGACGCCGAGGCGCGCGAGCGCGCCCTCGACCCGGCGCGCTCCTTCATCGTGCAGGCCCCGGCCGGGTCGGGCAAGACCGAGCTGCTGGTGCGGCGCCACGTCCGGCTGCTCGGCACCGTGCAGCGCCCCGAGGAAGTGCTGGCCATCACCTTCACGCGCAAGGCGGCGGCGGAAATGAAGTCGCGCGTGCTGAAGCGCCTGGCGGAACGGGGCGAACTCAACCACAGCGCCGACATCGCGCCGCGGCTGCGCATCATGACCATCGATTCGCTGTGCGCGTCCCTCACGCGCCAGCTCCCCGTGCTGGCGCGCTTCGGCGCCCAGCCCGGCATCGCCGAGTACGACGACGCGCGCATGCTGTATGCCGAGGCGGCCACGCGCACCCTGGCCCTGCTCGAGGGCGGCGGCGAGCCGGCACGCCATGTGGGGCGGCTGCTCACCCACCTGGACAACGATGTCGGGGCCGTGGGCCGGCTGCTGTCCATCATGCTGGCGAGGCGCGACCAATGGCTGCGCCGCGCCGGCAATCCGCCCACGCGCGCCGAGCTGCAAGCGGCCTTCACGGCCGACCGCGAGCGCCTGCTGGCGCGGGCACGGCTGCTGCATCCTGAGGCATCGCCTGAACGCGCCGAGGCATGGCTCACCAGGGCAGGGGATTGGCGGCGCAAGCCCAAGCCCGCCCCGGCCGAGCTGGTGGGCAACGAGCCTCTGCGCGAGGCGCTGTGCGCCCTGCTGCCGGGGCGCTTTCCGCCCGAACGCTATGCTGACGAGCAATGGAAGGTGCTGGAGGCCATCCTCGCTCTGCTGAAAATCGCGGCGGCGCAGTTGAAGCTGGTGTTCGCCGAGCGCAACCTGGCCGACTTCACCGAGTTCTCCCAGGGCGCCGTGCGCGCGCTGGGAGGCGTGGACGATCCCTCCGACCTGCTGCTGCGCCTGGATGCCGGCATACGCCACATCCTCATCGACGAGTTCCAGGACACCTCCCTCAGCCAGTGGGAATTGCTGGAGCGCCTCACCGCGGGTTGGGAAAACGGAGACGGGCGCACGGTGTTCGCGGTGGGCGACCCCATGCAGTCCATTTACCGCTTCCGCGAAGCCGAGGTGGCGCTGTTCCTGCACGCGCGCCGCGCCGGCCTGGGCAACATAGCGCTCGAGCCGCTCACGCTGCGCACCAATTTCCGCTCCCAGGCCGGCATCGTGGCCTGGGTGAACCGCAGCTTCGGCCGCATCCTGCCCGAACAGGAAGACGAATCCGCCGGCGCGGTGCCCTATTCGCAAGCGGCGGCGCATCCGGCCAGGGCCACGCTGCCCGGCGAAGCCGCGCGCTGGCATGCCGCGGCCGACCGCGACGACGAGGCGCGCCGCGTGGTGGAACTGGCGCGCGCCGCGCAGGCCGAGCCCCCCGAGGGAAGCTGCGCCATCCTGGTCCGCGACCGCAACGCGCTGGCCGAGATCGTGCCCGCCCTGTCGGCGGCCGGCCTGCGCTACCGCGCCGTGGACATCGAAAGGCTGGGCGAGAAGCAGGTGGTGCAGGACCTGTACGCCCTCACCCGCGCGCTGGCGCATCCGGCCGACCGCGTGGCGTGGCTGGCGCTGCTGCGCGCGCGCTGGGCCGGCTTCGATCATGCCGACGTGCATGTGCTGGCGGGCATCGACGGCATGGCCAATAGCGCCACGAATGCTTCACGCGCACCCGCTGCGCCGCAGGCGCTCGAACTCCCGACCATCTGGGAGTGCCTGCACGACGAGGCGCGGCTGTCGGGCCTGTTCGGGCTGTCGGCCGACGCCCGCGCGCGCCTGCCGCGCCTGCGCGCCGTGCTGGGCGCGGCGCTGGCGCAGCGGCTGCGCGGCAGCCTGCGCGAGCGCGTGGAAGGCGCGTGGCTGGCCCTGGGCGGCCCGGCCTGCGTGGACTCGCGCGCCGAACTGGAAGACGCGGAAATCTTTTTCGAGCAGCTCGACCGCCTCGAAGACGCCGGGGACCTGCCCGACATGGCGCAGCTCGAACAAAGCCTGGATGAGCTGTATGCCGCGCCCGACCTCGACGGCGGCGAGGCCGGGCTGCTGCAGGTGATGACCATTCACAAGGCCAAGGGCCTGGAGTTCGACACCGTCATCGTGCCCGGACTGGACCGCGCGCCGCGCAGCGGAGAGCGCCCGTTGCTGGCCTGGAAGTCGCAGGTAAACGGCGGATTGCTGCTCGCGCCCATCAACGCCGCCGGTGACGACAAAGAGCCGCTGTACAACTACGTGCGCGCCGAGCAGCGCCGCGCCGAGGACGCCGAGTCGGGCCGCCTGTTGTACGTGGCCGCCACGCGCGCCAAGGCGCGGCTGCACTTGCTGGCCTGCGTGAAACAGGAAGAAGATGGTCAGGCACTCAAGGCCCCGCTGCCGCGCTCGCTGCTGAAGCAGGCCTGGTGCGTGGCCGCGAACGAGCTGCAGGCGGCCGCTCCCGGATGGTCGGCCACGGGCGATGCCAAGCCCGAGCCCGGCGCCGACTACGTGCCGCGCCGCCTGCCCGCCGCCTGGCGTCCGCCCGCGCCCCCGCCGGATGCGCCGGTGCCGCGCGCGGCCGAGGCCGCGCCGCTGGCCGAGCAGATCGAATTCTCGTGGGCGGGCGAGACCGCCCGGCACGTGGGCAGCGTGGTGCACCGCTGGCTGCAGCGCCTGGCCGAATCCGGCCTGGAGCGCTGGGACGCCGAATCATTGAGCCCGCTGCGCGCGCGCTTCCGCTCCGCGCTGGCGGTGCGCGGCGTCGACCAGGCCGAGCTCGACGCGGCCGCGGAGCGCGTGGCGGCGGCGCTGGCCAACGCGCTGCGCGACCCGCGCGGGCGCTGGCTGCTCGGGCCGCAGCCCGAGGCGCGCAACGAATACCGCATCACCGCCATGGTGGAAGGCGAGCGCCGGCACCTGGTGATCGACCGCACCTTCGTGGCCGGGGGCAGGCGCTGGATCGTGGACTACAAGACCAGCAGCCACGAGGGAACCGATGTCGAAGCGTTCCTCGACCGCGAGCGCGAGCGCTATCGGGCGCAGCTCGAGCGCTATGCGGCGCACCTGCCGGGCGAGCTCAAATCGCTGGGACTGTATTTCCCCATGCTGTTGGGGTGGCGGGAGTGGTGATCAGCCGAGACGCGAGAATGCGCCGGCGCGGCGCCGCTGCCCGAAACAGCCCTTGTCCTTGCAGGCGCTAGTTGAATATGCGCAGCGGATCGGGGTAGTCGGGATTGCAGTAAGTCTTGTCGGCGATGTCCTCGCGGTGCAGCCCTGGCACGCGCAGTTCGCACAACTTGCCCACTTTCACGCCGCGCGCCACCACCACGCCGGAGGCGACGCTGGTGTGCGCGCCGATTTCAGCCCGGTCGCCGATGACGGCGCCGGCTTCCATCCATACCGAGTGCGCGATGCGCGCCGCGAATCCCACGCTGCAGTTCGCGCCGATGACGGCGTTGTGCTCGACGCGGCAGGATGGCGCCAGTACGGCACCCTGGCCCACGAAGGCGTTCTCGCCCAGCTTCACGCCGGGCGCCACCACCGCGCCCGGCGCGACGCAGGGCGGCAGGCGGTAGCCGCGCATCCGGCAAAAGGCCAGCAGTTCCAGCCGCTTGAAATTGAGGAAACGATCGTCAAAAGCGGCAAACACGGTCACGCGCGCCGGATCGTGCTCGGCGAGAAACGCCAGGTCGAAGCGGTAGGCGTCGTCCTGCGCCAGCGAGACTCTTTCGATGGCCGTGCCCGGCTCGAGGGCGCGCCAGGCCTCGCAGGCCAGGTCGAGGAAATCGCCGGCGCCGATGACGAGCTTGGTTGTGGTTGGATTCAGAGTGTCAGAACTCAAAGCGCCCGTCCATGAGGTCCGAGTACCACTGCTCCACGCCGCGGCTGAGGTATTCGTAGGCGCCCTGGGAGGCGATGGGCGCATCCGCGTGCAGCCCGGACTGCACCAGTTCCATGACGCGAATGTCCTCCTCCAGCACCGGCCGCCCTCCCAGCATCATGGCATGCAGCACGGCCGGCGAGGCCGGGTAACGGTCCTTCTTCCTGGCCAGCACCCACCACACCAGCAGTTCGGATTGGCCGGGAGCGACTGGCACATGCCGCTCGATGGTGAAGGAGTAGCCGCCGTCGGGCGAAGCGATGTGCAGGTTGGGATAGGCCAGCCAATTGTAGTAATAGTCACCGCCCTCGGGCCAGCGCTCGACGTGCTCGTGCCAGTCGTAGGCCGGGCGCGGCCCGAGCGGCGCGTCGGGGACGCCGAAGCTGAAGCCGCGCAGTTGCTCGCGCCGTTCGCGGGGCCCGGGCGTTCCCGCCGCCGCGGCTTCCACGGCGGCCAGCGCCGCCTCGTCCACCGGCGCCTGGAAAGTGACGTGCTTCGCCAGCGTGGACGGATGCACGAAGCGCGGATGGTTGCCGTCGCGCAGGTTTTCGAACGCCAGCTTCCAGTTGTAGCGGCCCGGCATGCGGCCGAATATGATTTCTTCGTCCCACGACTCCGAGCACGAGCGCAGCGAGTCCATGAAGGGCGCCGAGAACTGCCAGGCCATGGGTATGGGTTCGGCTGCGAGGTTGACGAACACGGCGTTGCCCACGGTCTTGAGCGCGAACTGGCGCAGGCACAGCGCGGCGCGCTCCCCCGCGCCGAAGCGGTAGATGTCGTCGTGGAACGGAATGTTCTCCGGCCGCCCCGCTGCGTCGTATCCCCAGCCGTGGTAGCGGCACAGCAGCGGCCGGCGCCCGCTCATGCCGGTCTGGATGCGCGCCTGGCGGTGCAGGCAGACGTTCTCGAAGGCCTTGAGCTCGCCGTTGAAGTTCTGCACCACCACCGGCACACCGCCGATGCTGCGCTCCAGGTAGTCGTTGTGGCGGGCGAGCAGCGTCTTGAAGCCGAAGAATATCCACAGCCGCCGGAACAGCAGTTCCTGCTCGCGCGCGAACACCGCCTCCGAGAGGTAGTGTTCGGGACGCATGCGCGAGCGCATGGCCGCTACTTGAACTCGAACTTGCGGGCGGGATTGCCCATGACCGTGATGCCCTCCGGCACGTTGCCGCCCACCACGCTGCCGGCGCCGATGACGGCGCCGTTGCCGATGGTGAGGCCGGGCAGGATGGTGGCGTGGGGATGGATGGTCACGTTCTCGCCGATGGTGACTCCGCCGCCGATGAACACGAAGCTGCTGAGGTGGCTGTACGAGCCGATGCGCACGTCGTGGCCCACGATGGTCAGCGCGCCCACGGTGACAAAGTCGGCCAGATGGCAATCGGACGCCAGCGACACCTTGGGCTCGAAGATGTTGCCCACGCCCAGCGCGACGTTGTCGCCGCGCGCGACGTCGGTCAGGAGGTTGATGAACTCGGCCTTCTTGGCGAGCAGGGCGGCGGCGTACTTGCGCTTGGAAGCGGGATCGCCCTGGGCGCAGATGAAGCGGTCGCCGGGCTTGGGAACGTAGGTGAAGGGATCGCCGATGATGTGCTGGTCGGTGTTGTAGCCCTTGAGGATGTCCGGCCGGTCATCCAGGAATCCGCCCAGGGTCCAGTCCTTGCCGTTGCCGAGGTCCCGCCTGCACTGTCCCAGCAGCACCCGGCCGAAGCCACCCGCGCCCACGATGATGAGTTTTTCCATGCCGGTCTCCTTGCATTGAGGCTAGCGCGTGCAACCTTTGAAGCGCGCCCTAAAACGTGATCCCGCCGTCCATGAGAATGGTGGTGCCCGTCACCCAGCGGCTGGCGCCGGACAGCAGGTAAATCGCGGCATTGGCCACGTCGTCCGGCGTGCCCAGCCCCAGCGGATGCTTGTCGCGCTGCTCCTGGAGCCAGGCCTTGCCCTCCTCCTCGGTCAGGCCGTAGGTGAGCAAGGGCGTTTCCACCAGGTCGGCGGACAGGCAGTTTGCGCGAATGCGGCGCTTGGCCTGCTCCAGCGCCAGGCAGCGCACCGCGGCGATCAGCGCCGCCTTGCTGGCCGAGTAGATGCCCACGCCGTGCACGCCGCGATGCGCGGCGGTGGACGCCATGAACACGATGGAGCCGCCGTCGCGCAGCGCGTTCTTCATGAGCAGCCGCTGGGTTAGCAGCATGGGCGCGTGGAAGTTGGTGCCCATCACCTCATCGAGAAACTTGCGCGAAATCATCTTGATGGGCGCAAGGCCGCGGATGCCGGCGCCGTGGAACACCCCGTCGATCTTGCCGGCCTGCTCCACCAGGGCGTGCATGTCCTCGGCCACGTTCAGGTCGGCGCGCACCGACTTGTGCGGGGCCTCGCCCGCCACGCCAGGATGGGCCTGGCGCAGCATGTCCATAGTCTGCGACAGGCGTTGCTCGTCGCGCGCCGACAGCACCACCGTGGCGCCCATGCGCGCGCAGGACACCGCGGTCTGCCGCCCCAGCCCCGACGAGGCGCCGGTCACCAGTATGGTCTTGCCGGCCAGGGAGAATGGATTGCCGGCCATCAGAGGGAGACGTGCACGGTGAGCCCGCCATCCACCATCAGGGTGGAACGGGTGATCCAGCGACTGGCGTCGGACAGCAGGAACACGGCGGCGTTGGCCACGTCCTCGGGCTGGCCCAGGCCCAACGGGGCCAGGTCGTAGTTGGCCTCGATGGAGGCGGTGCCGGCGTTCAACGCGTCCAGCATCGGTGTCTGCACATAGCCGGGCGAAATGCAGTTGGCGCGGATTTTCTGCTTCGCGCCCACCTCCAGCGCGAGGGCGCGCAGCGCCGGTATCAGGGCCCCCTTGCTGGCGGCGTAAATGCCGGTGGCAAACGTGCCGATGTGAGCCGTGGTCGAAGTGACGTAGACCAGCGACGCGCCGTTGGCGATGCGCTTCCCGGCCAGCAGTTTCTGGGTCAGCAGGATGGGCGCGTCGAAGTTGATGCCGTGAATCCTGCGGATGTACTTTTCCGAGGTCATGCGGAAGGGCGCCATGACGGTGATGCCGGCGCAATTCACCAGGCCGTCGATGACGCCGGCCTCTTCGGCCACGCGCGCCAGGCCGTCGGATTCGGCCATGTCGGCGGCGATGCCGCGGTGGCCGCGCTGGTCTTGGCCCTCCAGCGCGGCGCAGGTCTCGGCCAGCCTGGCGGCGTCGCGCCCGGTGGCCACCACGGTGGCGCCCATGGCGGCGCAGGTGATGGCGGTCTGTCGCCCGATGCCCGACGAAGCGCCGGTGACCAGCACGGTGCGTCCCGCGAGGCTGAAGGGATTGAAGGGCTCGCCGCTCACGGTGCCATTTGCGGCACGGGCTCGCCGCTCATCGTTGTGGTCTGCGGCAAAGGGCCCGCCGCTCATCGTTGTGGTCTGCGGCAAAGGAGCCCGCCGCTCATGCTTCGATCAGCGGTGGAAACACGGCGCCTTGGGTTTCCATGATGCAGGTGGCCCATGACAGCCCGATGCCGAAGCCGCACATGGCCAGGCGCTTTCGCCCCGACAGCAGCGGCTCGCGTATGCGCGCCGTCATGGTGACGGGAATGGACGCGCCGCTGGTGTTGCCGAAATCCTCCAGCGTCGAGGGCACCCGGTCCGGCTCCAGCCGCAGCTTCTTGCGGATGGTTTCGTTGATCATGCGGTTCGCCTGGTGCAGCAGCAGGTAGTCGACCTGGTCGAGCGTCAGGCCGGCATATTCCAGCGTGTGCAACAGCGCCGGCGGCACGCGCTGGGTGGAAAACGAGAGCACCGCCGTCCCGTCCAGGATGAGGTCCGTGGGATAGCTCTTGGCGCCGTGCTCGTCCACGCTGGGAATGTGGTGGTGCATTTCGATGGGGCGGCGGTGCCCGCCCACGGGCAGCATGATGGCCTGCCAGCCGCTGCCGTCGCTGTTGAGATCGAAATGCATGGGCGGCGCCGACGGGTCATGCTCCAGCGCCGTCGCCGTGCCCGCGTCGCTGAACAGGGGATCGTTCAAGGTAGCGCACTTGTCGCCCACCAGCACCAGGCCCTTCTTCACCGTGCCGGCGGCAATCATGGAGCCCAGCACGTACAGCGCATACGGATAGCCCGAGCAGCCCAGGTTGACGTCGAAAGCCAGCGTGGTGTGCGCCAGCTTCATGCGGTCCTGGATGATGATGGCCGTGGCTGGAATGAGATAATCCGGCGACTGCGTGACCACGATGAGCGCGTCGATGTCCTCGCGCTTCCATGCCAGTTCCTCCAGCAGGCGCTCTGCCGCATCCTGCGCCAGG
>DATNCF010000041.1:0-6539 GCA_035571675.1 Burkholderiales bacterium
TCAGGCCGCGCATTCGCTTGCCCCGGGGTTCCGCCGCTTCCCTCGGTCGCGGGTGTGCTTGCCCTTGCGCCGGGCGTGGAACCAAGGGCAACGGGCTGGCCGCACACAAAGTCCAGGGCGAATCGTCCGATCGTGTTGGGCGGCGGCTGCAGCGCGCTGACGGAAGCGGGCTCGGAACGGAACAGCACCTCCTGGCCCTCATTGTAGTAGGCTGCTCCCAGGCTGCCCATCGCGCGGCCCTGGCACGAGGACATCCATAAGGTTATTTCCGACCTTACCGGCATGGAACCGAAGTTCTGCGTTTCCTGGTTCACCACCAGTTCGTAGAAGGTCACCATGCCCACCCGCCGCTCCGGCACCTGCTCGATGCGGTTCGCAGCGACGAAGATTTTTGCGCCGTCCTGCCTTGTCGCCACCGGCCGCCAGTCCGAACGCCAGATGTCGGCGGGAATGACCGCGGACCCGGCGCCCTTGGCCGCCAACTCGCGGCCGCGTCCGCACGCGAAGCCGAGGATGGCGAGGCTCACTGATCCCGGCAGCGCGTCGGAATAGGAAAGGGCAAAGGTTCCCAGGTCTTGGGGGATGCGTGCCCCGGTCGTGTCCTGCGCATGCCGGGAGACCAGTTTCGTGCGCTTGTTGGCGCAATCCAGCAAGTTGCTGTCGAGCGCCTGGACGACCTTGGATTTGAAAAGCCCCTGGGACTTGGGCTCCTTGTAATCCACCCGCACCCACGCCTTGAGATCGGTGCCGTCGGGTTGGATGGAATCGGCGTCAACATAGAACCGATCGCCGTTCTGCCCGGTTGACACCAGATACCACTGCTCGCTTCGGGCTGCCCCGGGAGTCAGCAGCAGAGCGGCCAGCCACATAGCCAATCCGCAGATCGTATATGAGCGGCGCGTTTCTGCCATGTTCCCTCCCAGGTCCCCGGCGTCCGAATGTCAATGCGGACATGATAAAGGATTCCACCCGCGCAACCCCACTATCTTGTACGATTCCGCCCGACCCATCGTGAACTCTGATGTTGATCGGCGGCATGGTATGACTGAACAAAAAAGGATTCTTGCGGCGGCATTTTGGCTCACGGCTTTGGCGACGTCCGCCGCGTTGGCCCAAACTTCAGCTTTGGTTGCGGACCCGCAGCCCATCGCCCGCCAGTCCGAGGAAGCCCCCCGTGACTACCCCTCCGTGCTGCTGGAAGTCTACGGCGCCATGCAGGGCGTGCGCGGGGTGAAGGAGATCTGCAACGAAGGCTTCCCGGAGTTCCGCGCACAGAACGAAGCCGCGCACGCGAAGTGGCTGGAGGATTACAAGGACGTGCGGCTGGAGGTGGTGCGCCGCGTGGACAGCCTGGTCGACAGCGAGGCCGGCGGCGACGCCCGCAAGAAGGCCGCCATCCGCGACGATCTGCGCAAGGAATACACCGAGCTGAAAAAGGGCCTGCGCGAGCAGTACCAGGGCTACGGCCAGGAGCGCTTCCGCGCGGCTTGCCAGCAGTATCCGCAGATGACCGCGGGTGATTCGGTGAACATTCCCAAGGTCTACGAGACACAGCTGGGCATCATCCGCCGGACGCCGCTGGAACCGGTGCGCCAGGTGGCCGTGGCCGAAACAAGGCCCGCCAAGAGCGCGGCCAGGGCCACCAGGGCCGCCAAGGCTTCCAAGGGCGCCAAGCACCCCAAGGCCAAATCAGCCAAGCCGGCGAAAAAGAAAAAGCCCGCGGGCAAGGCCAAACGCGTGTCAGGCAAGGACGCGGCCAAGTCCACCACCAAGACGACGAAATCCTCGGCCGCGAAAACGTCGGGCGCAAAAACCTCGGCCCGGCCGGCGGATAAGCAGGACTAGCTGGCGCTTTACTTGCCGGACTTTTTGGCGCGCTTGCCGGCGTCCTTGTCTGTTTCCTTTTTCCCGAACAGACTTTCCGCCCAGTCGCCCACCTTGGCGCCCATGGTGGTGCCCAGTCCCGGTCCCATGACGGCGGTGCCCACGGCGGCCCCGGCCAGATAGGCGCCCGTGGGCAGGAGCAGAGGATGGTCCAGCGTGCCGGAGACGTTCAACGGAACGCCGGTGCTCACGCCCAGGGCCTTGACTTTGGCGTTGATGCGCCCGCCCAACTCCTTCTTGGGCGAGATGTCCACGTTGCCGTCGGCCGCGAGCACGCCCGAGGCCACCTGCAGCCCGGTGAAATGAAAGGCCTCACGCTCCATGACCACGCGCCCCGACAGTTCCTCGAAACGGGTCTCGCCGCCGCTCGATCCCTGCTTGATGAGGCTGGTGGCCGCCTGCTGCACGTCCACGCCGTGGATGACGCCGTTGTGGATGCGGAAGGGGGACTCGACGCGCAACGCGCCGGCCAGTTGCTCGGGAGAAGCGGCCGCCGCCGAGATCACGGGCTTGGCAAAGAGCTGGCCGCTGACGTGGGTCTTGGGGGAGAGCAGGGCCGCGACGTGCCGGGTTTCCACGCGCTGCACGTCGAACTGGCCGTTCAGGCGCAAGCCCTTCTGCCATCCCACCTTGAGGCGGCCGGTCACGCTGCCGCCATAGAGCTTGGCGCTGATCGTGTCGAACACCGCTTCGTCGGCGGTGGCCGTGCCCGTCACGGCCAGTTCGTCCAACAGCAGCGCAGGACCGGCGGGCAGGGTCCAGCCCGTGGCCGTGACCGTGATGAGCTGGACGGAACCGCCGGGTGTGACCGTGGCTTTGAGCTTGCCGTCGGGGGTGCCGATGTTGATTTCACGCGGCCGGCCGGCCTGGTCGAGTTTCAGCCGGGCGTTGAAGGGGCCGAAATGCCCGGCGTTCAAGTTGGCCAGAGCGTTGTCGAGCCGGACCGATTCCACGCGCACCGGCGGCGCCCCGGAGGAGGGACCTCCGCCCAGGGCCGACAGGGCGGCGAGGCCCTTTTGGCTGAGCACCGGCGAATCGACCTGCACGTCGATCACGCGCGGCGCGGAAGCGAGCGAAGCGAGATGGGGAAACACCCGCAGCGCGCCGACGCTGATGGCGGAATCGGCGCCGACCCTGATGCCCTCCACGGTGACGTGCGGCCTGGGCAGCAGCGCGACGCGCAGGGCACGGATGGAGACCGGCTGCCTCAACCGCGCCGCGGCTTCCTGCTCGATGCGCGGAATGTAGCTGTCCAGGGGAAAGAGCAAGGGCAGGGCGAGCGCCAGCGCGGCGAGCAGCGCCAGCGCGACAACAACGCCCTTGATCCAACGCATGGCGGCTCCGGGGTATGGCCCGGCCGCACTATAACGCGTAACAGCGCTACCGCCCTGATCGGCGGAAAAAAGCAGGACCCGTGCAGAAGGATTATGACTTCTGCACCGGCGACTTCGGGGAGCAGCTTTGCTACAGCTTGCCCATCAGCAGCAGGATGATGACGATCAACAGCACCAGCCCGATGCCGCCGCTGGGGCCATAACCCCAGCCGCTGCTATGGGGCCAGGCAGGTATGGCGCCTACCAGCAACAGGACCAGCACGATCAACAGAATCAGTCCGAGGCTCATGGAACTCTCCGCATCTTGGGCGATAATGCACAGTACCAATGGCCTTTGAACGCGCAAGCGGGCGAAGCCATGCGACGAAAGGACCAAAAACATGTTCGTGGGGGGCTATTCCGGCATCCTGGGCGTGCTCATCCTGGCCGGCGACATCTGGGCGCTGCTCAACGTGGCGCAGAGCGCGGTCTCGAACGAAAAAAAGCTGGTGTGGATACTGGTGGTGCTGCTGCTGCCGCTGCTGGGATTGATCCTGTGGTATTTCCTGGGGCCGCGCACCCGGAACCCCTGACCGGAGGATTGCGGCGGGACTCAGGCGGGACCGGCGTCGGGTTCGGGGTCGGCGCAATATTGCGGGTGCTCGGTCAGCTTCCGTCCCACGAAATCCGCCAGCTCGGGCGGCATGTCCACCGACAGGTCGCGAAAGCGCGCCAGCACCTTGTGCGCGTGGAAAGCGCCGTTTGCCACCAGGATGGGGGTGGCGCGCGAGAAGCTGGAGCTTTCCCCATCGTCCACGCGATGATGGGAAAACCCCTGGCCTGCCTTCCAGCGCAGCGCGTGCTCGTCGTGGTACTTGCCGTAGCTCAATTGGAAGCCGACGGGGCTGCCCCCATCGTCGAACCACATCAGCAGGTCCATCTCATGCGAAAAAAACCAGCGCCGGCGCGGCTCGTCGGGCTTTTGCTGGGTTCTCAGCACTTCACGCAGCATGCAAGGTGTCTTTAGGGATGGATGAATTCGGCTCGATGAGGATACCGGTCCCAACCCGGTGGCGAGTGGACAAAGTTCACGCGGAATCCCAAGCTGAACCAAAACTCGGCGTGCCGTATTCCAAAGTCATGTGGACTTGCAGAGGCGGCCTCCACCGGAGCCGAGGCCCGGACTCGGCAAGGCCAGGGGCTCAAGGGAGGGCTGGTGAGGGCCGATAAGGCGCTGACGCCGTGCAAAAAAGGGCTTCCAAGGCCTTTCGGCGCACCTCTTTCCGCCCATTGCCCCGGCGGCGCGGCGGAAGTATGATTTTGGCGTTGGAGGGGAGCATGACTGCCTGGATAATGAACGCTGCGGGGTTGTTTCTGACCACCACCGGCGCATTGCTGATTTTTCTGTACCTGTGGCGCGCGCCGCGTTTCGCCGATGACTGGCTTTCGGAAGAAGCCAGGACTGCATACGCGCGCAATCGCGTCCTGCTCATCATCGCCGTCGGCCTGCTCGCTGCCTGGTTCCTGGTGCAGTGCCTGGCCGTTATCCTGATTTAAGCCGGGTCGTTTTGAGCAGCTTGTCCGGCCCGTGCCGGCGCATGGCCGGCACCGTTCAATGGTTCCGGTGCATGGCCGTTGCCGCCCAACCGCTGCCGCAACGATTCACCCGGCGGCCATCCTCGGCATGAAACCCAGCCGTTCCCTGTTTCTCGACATCCGCGGCCTGCGCTACCACGTGCGCTGCTGGGGCCGTGACGGCGCGCCCGCGATTTTCATGCTGCACGGCTTCAACGACGTGTCGGCTTCCTACCAGTTCGTGGTGGATGCGCTGCGGGGCGATTGGCAGGTGTTCGCGCCCGACCTGCGCGGCTTCGGCCTGACGCAGTGGAGCGGACGCGACAGCTACTGGTTTCCCGACTACATGGCCGACCTCGACGCTCTGCTCGGCCAACTGCAGCCTGACAGCCCGGTCAATCTCGCCGGCCACAGCATGGGCGGCAACGTCACCGCCATGTAC
Organism: Burkholderiales bacterium; assembly: GCA_035571675.1. Lineage (GTDB taxonomy): Bacteria > Pseudomonadota > Gammaproteobacteria > Burkholderiales > SG8-39 > CAIYPG01. Next base: position 5,215 of record DATNCF010000041.1, read on the forward strand.
TCGGGCATCCGCCCCGAGCGCGTGCGTCGCCTTGTGCAGCTGGACAACTACGGCCTGCGCGCCACGCTTCCAGCCGAGGCCCCGGCGCGCTACCGCACCTGGCTGGACCAGCTCGATGCCGGCCCCCGGCCGTACCGCGACTACGCCTCCTTCGAGGAACTGGCCGAACGCATGCGCCGCGAGAACCCGCGCCTTCCGCGCGAGCGCGCCGCCTTCCTGGTGCCGCACTGGGGCCGCCTGAACGAGCGCGGCCGGGTGGAACTGCGCACCGATCCCTTCCACCGCCACGTCAACCCCATCCTGTTCCGGGTCGAGGAATCCAAGGCCTGCTGGTCGCGGATCACGGCGCCGGTGCTGTCCATCGAGGCGGGCAAGACGCACACGCGCGCGTCCATCGGCCTCACCGACGAGGAAATCGAGCATCGCCACGGTTTCTTCAGGAACCTGCGCGTCGAGCGGCTGCCCGAGGCGGGCCACATGATTCACCACGAGTGCCCGGAGCAGGTTGCCGCCTGGATGGAGCCGTTTTTCGCCTAGCCCGGCCAACCACCGGCTCAGCCGGTTGGTATCAGTACTACGACAGGAATCTCCCGCGCGGCTGGTGATTGTTGGACTTCACGCCGGCCATGCGAGCCCGCCCATTGCAGCCCTGCCGTTCGGGGCGGGCCGTCATTGATGGGAGGCGCAAAATCGCAAATTGAATGCTCTAAACTAGCGCCATGGCCCAGTATTTTGTAATTCATCCCACCCACCCGCAGAAGCGCCTGGTCGCCCAGGCGGCAAAGATCGTGCGCGACGGCGGCCTCATCGCGTATCCCACCGATTCCTGCTACGCCCTGGGCTGCCACACCGGCGACAAGGACGCCATGGAGCGCATGCGGCGCGTGCGCGGCATGGACGAGCACCACCACTTGACGCTCATGTGCCGGGACATCGGCGAAGTGGCCATGTTCGCGCGCGTGGACAACGTACGCTACCGCTTCCTGAAGTCGCTCACGCCGGGCTGCTACACCTTCATCCTGGAAGGCACGCATGAGCTTCCGCGGCGCATCCTGCATCCCCGGCGCAAGACCATCGGCGTGCGCATTCCCGACCACCCGGTGGCGCAGGCGCTGCTCGCCGAGCTGGGCGAGCCCATGCTGTCGGCCACGGCCATCCCGCCCGGCAGCACCGAGCCCATCGACGACGCGGCCGACATCCGCGCGCGCTTCGAGCACGACCTGGCCCTGGTGCTGGACGGCGGGAGCTGCGGCGGCGTGCCCACCACGGTGATCGACCTGACCGGACCCGAGGCCGTGGTGGTGCGCAAGGGGCGCGGACCGGTA
>DATNCF010000042.1:0-10169 GCA_035571675.1 Burkholderiales bacterium
CCTTCGACTACCAGACGAATGGCCTGTTCTACCTGCCCAAGGGGCTGCCCGATCCCAACAGCCGCGAGCACACCGAGGCGGTGGTGAACGCCGCGCTGCCCGCCATCCGCGCCAGCGGCGGCCGGGCGTTTCTGCTGTTCACCACGCTGCGCGCCATGCGCTACGCCCATGAGTTGCTGGCCGAGCGGCTTAAGGGGCTGGAGCTGCCGCTGCTCTTGCAGGGGGAAGGCTCGAAAAGCGAACTGCTCGAGCGCTTCCGCCGCCTGGGCAATGCCGTGCTGGTGGCGAGTTCCAGCTTCTGGGAAGGCGTGGACGTGCGCGGCGAAGCGCTGTCGCTGGTGGTCATCGACAAGCTGCCCTTCGCGCCGCCCGACGATCCCGTGCTGCAGGCGCGCCTCGACCGCATGAAAAGCGAGGGCCGCAACGCCTTCATGGAATATCAGTTGCCGCAGGCGGCCATTGCATTGAAACAGGGCGCGGGCCGGCTGATCCGCGACGAGGCCGACCGCGGCGTCCTCATGATCTGCGATCCGCGCCTGGTGACCAAGCCCTATGGAAGGGTCATCGTGGCCAGCCTGCCGCCCATGAAGAGAACCAGGGATATTGCGGAGGTGGAGAGGTTTTTCCGCAAATGAGCAAGCTAGCGCCAACTCGCACGGTCTTTGTAGGCCCATACAATGCTGCAAACCACTGAGCGTGGAATACTGCACATCGACAGGTTGGAAAAGGGGGATATCTCCCCGTTGGTCCCTAAGCCGGAGGTCTGTTAAAAGCACAGACTACCAAAGGAAGAAGGAGGACACATGCTGGACACCCTCATCAAGGCAGGCACCCTCGTCGACGGCACCGGCGCCCCGGCGTACCGCGGCGACATCGGCATCCGCGACGGCCGCATCGTCAGCGTAGGCAAGGCCGACGAGCCGGCCAGGGAGAGCATCAACGCCGACGGGCTGATGGTGACACCCGGCTTCATCGATCCGCACACCCATTACGACGCCCAGTTGTTCTGGGATCCGTACGCCAACCCCTCCAATATGCACGGCGTGACCAGTGTTATCGCCGGCAATTGCGGCTTCACCCTGGCGCCGCTGGAAAGCCGCGACGCCGACTACATACGGCGCATGATGGCGCAGGTGGAAGGCATGCCGCTGGAAGCGCTGGAATCCGGCGTGCCCTGGAACTGGCGCACCTTCCCCGAATACCTCGACCGCCTCGACGGCAAGACGGGCGTGAACGCCGCCTTCATGGTGGGTCATTCGGCGCTGCGGCGCTGGGTCATGGGCGGCGATGCGGTGGGCGAAAAAGCCTCGCCCGAGCAGGTGAAGCAGATGGTGCAGGTGCTGCATGAATCGCTCAAGGCCGGCGGCCTGGGCTTTTCCACCTCGCTGTCCTTCACGCACATGGACGGCGACGGCAAGCCCGTGCCCTCGCGCTGGTCGGACCGCGTCGAGGAGGTGATGCCGCTGGTGCGCGCCGTGGGCGAGCACGAGGGCACCAGCCTCGAGCTGATTATCGACGGCTGCGTCAACCAGTTCAACGACGAGGAAGTCGCGCTCATGACGCGCATGTCGGCGGAGTCGCGGCGCATCATCAACTGGAACGTGCTGCAGATAGACGCGCGCGACCGCGCCCGCTATGAGCACCAGATGGCGGCGTGCCGTCGCATGGCAGAGGGCGGCGGCCGGGTGGTGGCGCTCACCATGCCCACCATCGTCGGGCAGACCATGAGTTTCCTCACCTACTGCGCGCTGCAACTGATGCCCGGCTGGAAGGACGTGCTGCGGCTGCCGGTGCCGGTGCGCATGGGCGCGCTGCGCGCGCCTGAGACGCGGCGCTGGATGATGGAACAGGCGGAGCGCCCCGAGGCCGCCGGGCTGAGGCGCCTGACGCGCTGGGAAACCTACACCATCGGCGACACCTTCTCCCAGGCCAACGAAGGGTTGAAGGGGCGCAAGGTGGCCGACGTCGCCCGAGAGCGCGGCCAGTCGCCCACCGACTGCCTGTTCGACATCGTGCTCAACGACGACCTGCGCACCATCCTTTGGCCGGGCTATTTCGACGACAGCGCCGAGAGCTGGGCGCTGCGCGCCGAAGCCTGGCAGGACAAGCAGATCCTGCTGGGCGGCTCGGACGCGGGCGCGCACCTGGACCGCATGTGCGGCTCCTGCTACACCACCCAGTTCGTGGGCGACTGCCTTCGAGGCAGGAAGCTCCTGCCGGTGGAGCGCGCCGTGCAGCTCATAACCCAGGCGCCGGCGCGGCTGTTCGGCCTGCGCGAGCGCGGCGAACTGCGCGCGGGCAACCATGCCGACATCGTGCTGCTCGATCCTGCACGTGTTGGGGCGGGCGAAGTGCGCCGCGCCGACGACCTGCCGGGCGGCTCGTGGCGCCTCACCGCCGACGCCGTCGGCGTGGAGCGCGTGCTGGTGAACGGCCGCACCACGGTGCAGGGCAACAAGACCACGGGGGAACTGGCCGGCAAGATCCTGCGTTCGGGCCGCGACACCTATACCCCGGTGATGAATTAATCCGCAAAGAACTTCGGAGAACCACATGTACAACGGCATTCGCGTCATTTCGGCGGACGACCACGTCAATCCGCCGCGTCGATAAACGAACAAGGGGATATATCCCCTTGTATATCCCCCACTTCGGAGGAGAGGTTCAAGATGTATAACGGCATTCGTGTTATCTCGGCAGATGACCACGTCAACCCGCCGCCCACGATGTACGCCGAGCGCGTGCCCAAGGACTGGCGGGAGCGCATGCCGCGCGTGGTGCGCCGCGGCGATCAGGATTTCCTGGCTTTCGAAGGCCAGGAAAAGCCTTTTATCCTGCTGGAAGGCGCGGCCGGTATCGGCGCCAAGGACGTGACCATGCTGGCCAAGACCAAGTTCGACGGCCGGCGCGGCGGCTGGGATCCCTCGGCGCGGCTGGAAGACATGGAGTTCGACGGCGTGGACGCGCAGGTGCTGTTCGGCAGCGGCCTGGGCGGCGGCCTGGCCATCCGCTCCGTCGACCGCGCCATACAGACGGTGATGATGCACGCCTACAACGACTGGCTGGCTGAGCATTGCAGCGCCGCCCCCAAGAAGCTGGTCGGCATCGGCGAACTCCCTATCTGGGACCTGGAGGCCTCCATCGCCGAGGCCAAGCGCTGCGCCAAGCTCGGGCTGCGCGGCGTGGCCCTGCCCGCAGTCGTGTATCCGGATTCGCCGCCCGACGACAAGCCCTACCACGACCCGTCCTACGACCCGCTGTGGTCGGTGCTTGAAGATCTAAACCTGCACGTGCACATGCACCTGGGCACCCGCCCCCTGGGACGCGGCCTGGACAACCTGTTCATGGTCGGGGTTACCGTGAACAAGAGCGCCATGTGCGAGCCCATCGCGGTGTTCATTTTCGGCGGCGTGCTGATGCGCCATCCCAAGCTCAAGCTGATTTCGGTGGAAAGCGGCGTGGGCTGGATGGCCTTCCTGGTCCCCTGGATGGACAACGTGTTCTCGCGCCACCGCTACCACACCAAGTCGCCGCTGACCGAGGAACCGAGCTTCTACTTCCATCGCCAGGTGCTGGGCACCTTCATCGAGGACCCGGTGGGCGTCCAGATGCGCCACATCATCGGCGTGGACAACATCATGTGGTCCAGCGACTACCCCCACATCAACAGCTCCTGGCCCGAGTCGCGCGCCTCCATCGAGCGCCACTTCAAGGATTGCACGGAGGAGGAGAAGCGCAAGATGATGGGAGGCAACGCGGCCAAGCTGTATGGGCTGTAACCAGGCCGGTCTCTGAAGTCGAGGGGATATACAAGGGGGCGAGCAGCCCCCTTGTTCGTTAACCCTCAAGGATTGCACCGAGGAGGAGAAGCGCAAGATGATGGGAGGCAACGCGGCCAAGTTGTACGGCCTGTAGCCAGCCTTCTCTGAAGTCGAGGGGATTTACAAGGGGACGCGGCAGCCCCCTTGTTCGTCCACCCTCAAGGACTGCACCGAGGAGGAGAAGCGCAAGATAATGGGTGGAAACGCCGCCAAGCTGTACGGACTGTAAGCAGTCCGTAACTTCCCGGATGTTGCTCAAAATCGGGCGCCCCTTGGGGCGCCCGATTTTTTTGCCCCTCCCGTTGCATCCGCCGCGCGGCTCGGCGAGAATGCGCCGGCACGGTTACACCGCATCCGCATCGCATCCAAACGCAGCATTCACCCGGGGGATCGCCGATGGACAAGTTGCTGGGCAATTTTGTGTGGCACGAACTCATGACTTCGGATAAGCAGTCCGGGGCCGATTTTTTCGCCAAGGTGGCCGGCTGGGGTACCCAGGGCACCCCCGTGGACCCCAATTACCGCTTGTTTACCCGCGGCGGAGAGCCCGTGGCGGGCCTCATGGACATTCCGCCCGACGCCAAGGCCATGGGCGCCCAACCGGCCTGGATGACCTATATCGGCACGCCCGACATCGACGGGCTGGTGCGCCAAGCCGAATCCCTGGGGGCGAAGATTTTCCGCGAGCCCACGGACATCCCCACCATCGGCCGTTTCGCCGTGATCCAGGACCCGCAGGGGGCGGTGTTCATGGGCTTCACGCCCGCCCCCATGGAAGGGGGCATGTCTCCACCCAAGCCGGCGTTCGTCTGGCATGAACTGCTGACCACCGACGTCGACGCCGCCTTCGATTTCTACCACCGCCTGTTCGGCTGGGTGAAGACCGACTCCATGACCATGGAGCCGGTCGGGATCTACCAGATGTACGGCCTGGAGCCGGGCCAGTCCATGGGTGGCATATTCAAGCTGCCGGCGGGAATGCAGGCGCCCCCGCATTGGCTGCCCTACATAGGCGTGGCGGATGCGCGCAAGGTGGCGCCCATCACCGAGGGCATGGGCGGCACGGTGACGCTGCCGCCCATGCAGGTGCCCGACGGCGGCTGGATTGCCAACGGCATGGACTTGCAGGGAGCGGCGTTCGCCGTGTATTCCGAAGCCGAAGCCGCGCCCGCCCAGGCTGCGGCGAAAAAGCCGGCCAAGAAGGCGGCGACCAAACCGGCCGCCAAGAAGACCGCAAAGAAAGCCCCGGCCGAGGCCGCGAAAAAACTCGTGAAAAAGGCGGTGAAAAAGGCCGCCCCGGCCAAAAAGGCAGCGCCGGCCAAGAAGGCAGCGCCGGCCAAAAAGGCAGCGCCGGCCAAGCAGGCCAAAACCGCCAAGAAGCCGGTGAAGAAGAGCGCGAACAAAAACGCGCCCAAAAAAGCCGCGAAAAAGGCGCGGAGCAGGAAACCGGCGAAGAAAAAAGCCAGGCGGCGCTAGTCAGTCAACTACGCGGCAATCAGCAGGGCCGAGGCCAGGATGACGACCACGGCCTGCTGAAATTCCGAGAGCTTCTCTTGGCGGGGCGGAGGTGCGGTCGGTGCTTTGGTAGCCGGCGCCTTGAGGTAGGGATAGGCGGGACCCCCGGCGGGGTCCGCAGCACGGGTGGGCTGCAGCAGCTTCATGGCCACCAGCAAGCCGCCGAAGCGCACGGCGTGTTTCAGCAGGGGGGTACTCATGGTGGGTCCCTTAGCGCATCCACGCCTCTTCGCGCTCGCGATCGATCAGTTCGTCGCGGCCCTTGAAGGTGATGCGGTAGCCGCCCTTGTCCGGCGCCGCCATGCCCAGCACGAACAATTTCTGTCCAATCTCCTCGGGGAGCTGCTGCGGCGTCTGCCGGCCATCGTCGGCGCTGCGCATTTGCTTCAGCCAGCGCACGTCCTCGGTGCTCAGTCTGCGGTCCATAAACGCTCCATCGCACCCCGCAAAATGGGGTCTTGCCGTTTTGCCTGCAACCGGCATGCCATGGTTCAGCTACAGAGGGACACATCTCCCCAAACGTTGCCGTCCGGCGACATGCTTCGGGACGGATGAGTTAACCCGCTGATTCCCCGCTGGAACCTCTGTCGCGGCATGGCGACGGAAAAAGAGTCGAAAAACGACTGCACGCTATACTCGGGCGGCGCTGTGCCCGTCTGCCGTGGTCCGAGTGCCGGCAGCCGGTATTTGGTATCGTTGGGCAAGCTGTGGACGACCACAAGGGAGCGAGGAGCGTAGATGGATTTTCAGTTTTCGAGGGAGGACGAAGATTTTCGGCTGGAAGTCCGCGAATTCCTGAAAAGCAACCTCCCCGATCATCTCCGGCGGCGCGCCTATTCCGCCGGGCACGGCGTCGGCCGCGAGGCCATGCTCGAGTGGGCGCGCATCCTGGGCCGGCGCGGCTGGGTGGCCCCCACCTGGCCCAAGGCCTACGGCGGGCCGGGCTGGAGCGCCATGCAGCGCCACATCTTCGACGAGGAATGCTGGAAGGCCGATGCGCCCACCACGCATTTTCAGACCTACCTGCTGGTGGGGCCCACGGTCATCAAGTTCGGCAACGAGGAGCAGAAAAAGCGCTTCCTCCCGCCCATCCTGAAAGGCGACGTCATCTGGTCGCAGGGCTTTTCCGAACCCAATGCCGGGTCGGACCTGGCCTCGCTCAAGACCACCGCCATCCGCCGCGGCGACAACTACATCATGAACGGCACCAAGATCTGGACCAGCGGCTCGCACTTCGCCGACTGGTGCTTTTTCCTGGTGCGCACCAACACCGAGGTCAAGGCCCAGCACGGCATTTCCTTCCTGCTCGCCGACCTCAAGTCCCCGGGCATCACCATCCGCCCCATCATCTCCATCGACGGCCAGCACCACCTCAACCAGGTGTTCCTGGACAACGTCGAAGTGCCGGCCGAGAACCTGGTGGGCGAGGAAGGCAAGGGCTGGACCTACGCCAAGAGCCTGTTGGAGGACGAGCGCACCGGCAGCGCCTTCATCAACCGCTCCAAGCGCAACGTGGACAAGGCGCGCGAGATCGCCGCCGCCGAAATCAGGAACGGCCGGCCGCTGCTGGAAGACCCGGAATTCAGGCGGCGCATGGCGCGCATCGACATTGAACTCGCGGCGCTGGAATATTCGGTGCTGCGCGTTCTGGCCAACGAGAAAACGCGCCAGCACGGCAATGCCGTGGCGGGCGTGCTGAAAATCCACGGCTCGGAACTGCAGCAGAAAGTGGCCGACCTGATGCTCGAGGCCCTGGGGCAGCGCGCGCTGCGGCAATTTCCCGAGGAGTGGCATGCGCGCGACGAACTGGAGGCGCTGTTGTGGCCGCGCTACGTGCCGGGCCGCACCGCCGACGCCATGATGGCGCGCGCGGCCACCATCTACGGCGGCTCGGCCCAGGTGCAGCGCACCGTCATCGCCAAGCTGGCCTTCGGGCTTTAGCGGAGACCGTCGAAGAACGCCCCGAACGGCCGCCCCATGCGAGAGACGGCATCATAAGGCAGACAAAAAGCCATGGATTTCAAGTTTTCCAGAGAAGACGAGGCGTTCCGCATTGAAGTGCGCGAATTCATCCGCGCCAATCTGACGCCTGAACTCAAGCGTGCCGCCTATTCCCACATCCAGCACCTGGGCCGCGAGCACATGCTGGGGTGGACGCGCATTCTGCACAAAAAGGGTTGGTCCGCGCCGCACTGGCCGAAGCAATACGGCGGCACCGGCTGGACGCCTCTGCAGCAGCACATCTTCCTCCAGGAATGCCAGGACGCCGACGCCCCGGTCGAGCACTTCCAGACCTTCCTGCTGGTGGGGCCCACGGTCATCGCCTTCGGCAGCGAGGAGCAGAAGCAGAAGTTTCTCCCGCCCATGCTGCGCGGCGACGTGATCTGGTCGCAAGGCTTCTCCGAGCCCAATGCCGGCTCCGATCTTGCCTCGCTCAAGACCACGGCGGTGCGGCGCGGCGACAAGTACATCATGAACGGCACGAAGATCTGGACCAGCAACTCCAACATGGCCGACTGGTGCTTTTTCCTGGTGCGCACCAATTCCGAGGTCAAGCCCCAGGCGGGCATCTCGTTCCTGCTGTGCGACCTGCGCTCGCCCGGCATCACGATCCGACCGATCCGCTCCATCGACGGCCACGAGCACTTATGCCAGGTGTTCCTGGATAATGTCGAGGTGCCGGCGGAGAACCTTGTGGGCGAGGAGGGCAAGGGCTGGACCTACGCCAAGGATCTGCTGGAAAACGAGCGCACCAGCAGCGCTTTTCTGTACCAGTCGCGCCGCGAACTGGAGAAGGCGCGTGAGATCGCACAATTTGAAACCAAGAACGGCCGTCCGCTTGCCCAGGATCCCGAGTTCAGCCGCCGCCTCGCACGCGTGCAGATCGAACTGCAGGCCCTGGAGTACTCGGTGCTGCGCGTTCTCACCGACGAGAAAACCCGTTATCACAGCATCGCCGTGGCGGCCGTGCTCAAGGCGCACGGCTCGGACCTGCAGCAGAAAGTGACAGACCTGCAACTGGAAGCGCTGGGATCGCGCGCGCTGCACTTCTTCCCGCACGACGTGCAGCCGGCCGATGACGCCGAGGCGGCGCTGTGGCCCGGTTACACTCCGGGACGCACCGCCGGCGCCATGATGTCGCGCGCCGCGACTATTTACGGCGGCTCGCTGCAGGTTCAGCGCGGCATCATTGCCAAACTGGCCTTCGGCCTGTGACTCCCCCGGATACGAACAGCGTTGCAAATTGAGCACATGGACCTGAGCAAATGGACTTGAACACTTCGCCCGAAGACGAGGCCTTCCGCCAGGAAGTTCGCACCTTCCTCCGCGAGAACCTGTCACCCAAAGTGTCCGCTGAAATCCACCGCCTGGGCTATCTCGCCCACGGCCGCGAGCGCATGCTGGACTGGCACCGCATCCTGTACAAGAAGGGCTGGGCGGCGCCGCACTGGCCCAAGGAATACGGCGGCACGGGCTGGACCGACATGCAGAAGCACATCTTCGAGGAAGAGTGCTGGAAGGCCGACGCGCCCGTGCAGGCCATCAGCAACCTGTCGCTGGTCGGGCCGGTGATCTACACCTACGGCAGCCCCGAGCTGAAGGCGCGCTTCCTGCCTCCCATACTCAAGGGCGATATTTTCTTCGCCCAGGGCTTTTCCGAGCCCAATGCCGGCTCCGACCTGGCCGCGCTCAAGACCACGGCCAGACTGGAAGGCGACCACTACGTGGTCAACGGCTCAAAAATCTGGACCAGCGGCGCGCACTTTTCCGACTGGGGCTTCTTCCTGGTGCGCACCAACACCGAGGTCAAGGCCCAGAAGGGTATCTCGTTCCTGCTCATCGACCTGAAAACTCCGGGCATCACGCTGCGGCCCATCTGGTCCATCGACGGCATGCACCACCTCAATCAGACCTTCCTGGACAACGTGCGCGTGCCCAAGGAGAACCTGGTCGGCGAGGAGGGCAAGGGCTGGGACTACGGCAAGTTCCTGCTCGAGAACGAGCGCACCTCCAGCGCTTTCATCAACTATTCCAAGCGCGAATGGGAAAAGGCGCGCGACATCGCCAAAAACGAACTGAAGAACGGCCGGCCCCTGATCGAGGACCCGGAGTTCAGCCGCCGCCTGGCGCGGGTGCAGATCGAACTGCAGGCGCTGGAATATTCGGTGCTGCGCGTGCTGTCCAACGAGAAGTCGCGCTTCCACACCGCGGCCGTGGCGGCGGTGCTCAAGCTGCACGGCTCGGAACTGCAGCAGAAGGTGACGGAGCTGCAGGTGGAGGCGCTGGGGCCCAAGGCGGTGCGCGCCTTCAACGAGCGCCAACTCGCTGACCCGTCCAGCGACCCTCCGGGCATGGAACCGTACGTCGCGGGGCGCACGGCCGAGCACCTTATCTCGCGCGCGGCCACCATTTACGGCGGCTCGCAGCAGGTGCAAAGGGGGCTGATCGCCAAGCTCGCCTTCGGCTTATGAAGGCGGGCCTCCAGGCGGCGGACTTGAGATTCGAGCAACTTTGATTTGATTGAATGGGAGCGGTAAAGCATGGCCATCGTTTATGAGAAGCTGAAGAACTGGAAAATCCCCGAAGTCACCCAGACCTACACCCAGCGCGACACCATCCTGTATGCGCTCGGCCTGGGCTTCGGCTCCAATCCCGTGGACGAAGACGAACTGCGTTTCGTGTACGAAAAGAACCTCGCGGCCGTGCCCACCATCGGCGTGGTGCTGGCGGCGCCCGCCGGCTGGATCAACAATCCCGAGACCGGCGTGAACTACGTCAAAGTGGTGCACGGCGAGCAATCGCTGCAATTGCACCGTCCGTTGCCCGTCTCGG
>DATNCF010000043.1:0-6167 GCA_035571675.1 Burkholderiales bacterium
GGCCCGTGGACCAGCCGTCATTGTAGTGATCGCGCTCGTCGCGCAGACGGTACACGGTGCGCGCGTCAGCCAGCAACTGATCGAACTGGGCGCGATGTGCCGCGGGTACCTTGTCGCGCAGCGCGTCCGTGGCCCGTTCGACATCCGAAGCATCGCCCATCCGCCCCGTCCCCTCCGCGGCCGCGCGTACTGTCGCCACCAGCGTCTCGGGCATTTCCAGGGCGTAACGGTCACACACGTCATAGCCGGTAACGATGCGATAGGACACCAGCTCGAGCCAGGCGCGCGCCGCCTCTCCCAGTTCTCCAGGGGCCGCGCGCAGTCCCGCCAGCACTTCTCCCGGATCGCCGTCCAGGCGGGAGCGCCACCCGGCGTCGACGCGCAGCGCTTGCGCCAGCCGCGAGAGTTCCTCGTTCGCCACGCCGTTGGACACGGCGCTGTAGCCTTTTACCGGCGCGAGCAGGGTGTGCACTTCTTCCCCTGTCCAGGCCTTGGCGTGGGCAAGGTAGTCACCCACGGGCAAGCAGGCGGTCATGGTGAAGCGCCCATGCCTGTAAACAGCGTTCTCGGCGTTCTTGCGGGCGGCGGCGAGGTGTCCCATCAGCGATTGCATATCCAGCGTGGCCGGTTCCACGCGCTGCACTTCCAGGTGTTCGCGCACGGCCTGGGGCTTCACTTCCTCGTCCCAATGACGCAGGTCGGCAATCCAGCGGCGTTCCTCCAGGGCCTTGCGGGAAGTGCCGATGCGCGAGCGTACCTCGGGATGCAGCCAGGTGAGCAGCTTGAAAATGGGCTTGGGGGGCGGCCCCTTGGCGTTTTGGGGCGCGCCCACCGGACGCGGCGCCGAATACATGAAGCCATGCAGCATGTAATAGTCGATGTGGCTGAGCAGCAGCCCATACTGGCGAGTGCCCTCCCCAAAGCCGCGGATGAAGTTGTCGATGAAGACTTCACCGACGTAGCGCGTGGCCGGGCGGGGAAAGTGGGTCAGGTCCAGTTCCCAGGCACCGGGGCGAGGGATGTCGAATGTCTTGCCGTAAGCGGTGGTGGCCATTCCAGTCTCCCTTGGTTTTTGGGCTAGTTTAGCGCGGTGTAACCTTTCGGTAACCTGATTGAAATATTCGGGTGGGCGGGAATAACCCTTCCACTTTGCGTGTTCCTGTGTGTTCCAACAATAGAACCTGAGAGGATGGACATGGAAAGGAAGACAGCCGGCGATTTTCACCCCGAGGTCATGAAGCTGTTCAACCGCTATGTGCACGGCAACATCAGCCGGCGCGATTTCCTGGAGGGTGCCGCCAAGTTCGCCGTGGGCGGGGTGACCGCGGCGGCCATGCTGGAAAGCCTCAAACCCAACTTCGCGTGGGCCCAGCAGGTGGCCAAGGACGACAGCCGCATCAAGGTGGGCTACGAGAACTATCCCTCCCCACAGGGCTCGGGCACGGTGAAGGGTTACCTGGCGCGGCCGGCCAACGCCACGGGCAAGCTGCCCGGCGTGGTGGTGATCCACGAAAACCGCGGCCTCAACCCCTACATCGAAGACGTGGCGCGGCGCCTGGCGCTGGCCAACTTCGTGGCCTTCGCACCCGACGCGCTGACGCCGCTGGGGGGCTATCCCGGGGACGAGGAAAAGGCTGCGGCCCTTTACCGCCAACTCGACCAGAAAAAGCGCATCGAGGACATGGTGGCCGCCGAGGCCTACCTCAAGTCACGCCCCGAGGTCAGCGGCAAGATCGGCGCGGTGGGCTTCTGCGCCGGCGGCGGCGCGGTGGAAGTGCTGGCCACACGCATTCCCGACCTTGCAGCCGCGGTGCCGTTCTACGGCGGGCCGCAGCCCACGGCCGACGCCGGCAAGGCGCGCGCGCCCTTCCTGCTGCACTACGCCGAGACCGACGAATTCGTGAATCCCGGCCGTGCGGCCTTCGAGTCGGCGCTCAAGGCCGCGGGCGTCAAGGTGGAGTCCTTCACCTACCCCGGCACCCTGCACGGTTTTCACAACGACACCACGCCGCGCTATGTCGAGGCGCAGGCCAAGCTGGCCTGGCAGCGCACCGTGGATTTCTTCAACGCCAACCTGCGGGGCTGATGGCCCGCGGCGAGTCGAAAAAACGGCCTGCCTCGGCAGGCCGTTTTTTCTTGCCACGTTTTCTTATACGTTTTTGTTGGCCGCGCTTCCTTGGTTACGTTGCCTGGTCATTGCTTGGCTACGTGGTTCTCCGCTCGCTTCGCCATGTCGAAGCGATCCAGGTTCATCACCTTTTCCCAGGCCGCCACGAAGTCGCGCACGAACTTGTGCTGCGCATCCGAACTGCCGTAGACCTCGGCCAGGGCGCGCAACTGCGAGTTCGAGCCGAACACCAGGTCGGCGCGCGTGCCGGTCCACTTCACCTTGCCGGCGGCGCGGTCGCGGCCCTCGAACAGGTTGGCATCGGCCGTGGCCTTCCACTCCGTGCGCATGTCGAGCAGGTTGACGAAGAAGTCGTTGGTCAGTGCCCCGGGCCGCTGGGTGAGCACCCCGTGCATGCTCTGCCCGACATTGGCGCCCAGCACGCGCAGGCCGCCCAACAGCACCGTCATTTCCGGCGCGGTGAGCGTCAGCAATTGTGCGCGGTCCACCAGCAGCACCTCGGCCGGCACCGTGAACCGGCCCTTGAGATAGTTGCGGAAACCGTCCCCGACGGGCTCCAGCACCGCGAAGGACGAGACATCGGTCTGCTCCTGCAAGGCGTCCATGCGCCCGGGCGTGAACGGCACGGTCACGGCCTGGCCGGCGTTCCTCGCCGCCTGCTCCACGCCGGCGCAGCCGCCCAGCACGATGAGGTCCGCCAGCGACACCTTTTTGCCGGCGGTTTGAGCGCCGTTGAATGAGCCCTGAATGTCCTTGAGTACGCCCAAGACGGTGGACAGTTGCGCCGGCTGGTTGACGTCCCAGTCCTTCTGCGGCGCCAGGCGAATGCGCGCGCCGTTGGCGCCGCCGCGCTTATCCGAGCCGCGGAAAGTGGATGCCGAGGCCCACGCCGTCGAAACCAGTTCCGGCACCGACAACCCGGAGTCGAGGATCGTGCCTTTCAACGCGGCGATGTCCTCGGCGTCGATGAGCCGGTGGCTGACCGCCGGGATGGGGTCCTGCCACAGCAGTTCTTCGGCCGGCACTTCCGGCCCCAGGTAGCGGGCGCGCGGACCCATGTCGCGGTGGGTGAGCTTGAACCACGCCCGCGCGAAGGCGTCGGCGAATTCCCGCGGGTTGTTCATGAAGCGCCGCGAAATCTTTTCGTAAGCCGGGTCGAAGCGCAGCGCCAGGTCGGTGGTGAGCATGGCGGGGGCATGGCGCTTGGCCGGGTCGTGCGCGTCGGGCACGGTGTTGGCGCCCGCGCCGCCCTTGGGCTTCCACTGGTGCGCACCGGCCGGGCTCCTGGTCAGTTCCCATTCATAGCCGAACAGATTCTGGAAGAAGTTGTTGCTCCATTGCGTAGGCGTGGTGGTCCAGGTCACTTCCAGGCCGCTGGTGATGGCGTCGGCGCCCTTGCCGGTGCCGAAACTGCTCTTCCAGCCGAAACCCATGTCCTCGATGGCGCCGGCCTCGGGCTCCGGCCCCACGTGTCCGGCATCCCCCGCGCCGTGGGTCTTGCCGAAGGTGTGCCCGCCGGCGATGAGCGCCACGGTTTCCTCGTCGTCCATGGCCATGCGCGCGAAGGTCTCGCGGATGTCGCGGGCCGCCTTCACGGGGTCGGGGTTGCCGTTGGGGCCTTCGGGGTTGACGTAGATCAGGCCCATCTGCACCGCGCCTAGCGGGTTTTCCAGTTCACGGTCGCCGGAGTAGCGCTTGTCCTCCAGCCACTTGCCCTCCGAGCCCCAGTAGATGTCGGTTTCCGGTTCCCAGATGTCCACGCGCCCGCCGCCGAAACCGAAGGTCTTGAAGCCCATGGATTCGAGCGCGACGTTGCCGGCGAGAATCATCAGGTCGGCCCAGGAGATCTTGCGGCCGTATTTTTGCTTGACCGGCCACAACAGGCGACGCGCCTTGTCGAGGTTGCCGTTGTCCGGCCAGCTATTGAGGGGGGCGAAGCGCTGGCTGCCGTTGGCCGCGCCGCCGCGGCCGTCGCCGGTGCGATAGGTGCCGGCGCTGTGCCAGGCCATGCGGACGAAGAAAGGGCCGTAATGGCCGAAATCGGCCGGCCACCAGTCCTGCGACCGGGTCATGAGCGCGTGCAGATCCTTCTTTACCGCCGCGAGGTCCAGGGTCTTGAACTCGGCCGCGTAGTCGAAGCCCTGGTCCATGGGGTCGGACAGCGGCGAGCGCTGGTGCAGCACGTCCAGGCGCAACTGGTTGGGCCACCAGTCGCGGTTCGCGGTGCCGCCCGAAGTGTGGTGGAACGGGCATTTGGCTTCATCGGGCATGGTGCTCTCCTTGCTATTCGGAAAATGGGGGGCAAATGGGACGGTTCAGCACGTCAGCGCGCGCGCCGCGAGGTATTCGATCAGCAGCCGCCTGGCCCAGGCGAGTTCGGTATTCATCGGTTTCCTCAACTTTGAGCGTGGAGGCCATTCTAGGAAGGCCGATAGAATAGATAAAATGAATTAATTTAATACCATCAATAGTTGTTGACTATCGACATGCTGGCCACGGGCAACCATGGGTCGCCCTGGTCAAGCATGGTCAACCATGGTCAACCATGGGCATGACTGGAGCGGAGCGGCCGGTCAGCCGGGCTGGCCGTGCGCTGCCGGGTCGCTGACGCGGGAAGGGGCGAAGTCAGGGCCTGAGGCGGCGGCCGGTTCGGGGCCGAGCGCGGCCTGCAGCAGGGCCAGCGCTCCGGCGGGGTCGTCGGCGAACTGGAACAGATCGAGGTCTTTGCGGTCGATCATGCCGTGGCGCACCAGCGCCTCGAAATTGATCAGCTCCTGCCAGTACGCCGAGCCGTACAGCAGGATGGGAACGGGCCGCGCCAGTTTGCCGGTCTGCTCCAGGGTGAGGATCTCGGTGAGCTCGTCCAGGGTGCCGAAGCCGCCGGGAAACACCACCAGCGCCCGCGCCAGATGGGCGAACCACAGCTTGCGCATGAAGAAATAGTGGAACTCGAAGCACAGGTTGTGGGAGATATAGGGATTGGGCCGCTGCTCGTGCGGCAGGCCGATGTTGAGGCCGATGGTGCGGCCGCCCGCCTCGGAGGCGCCGCGGTTGGCCGCTTCCATGATGCCGCCGCCGCCGCCGCTGCACACGATGTAGCGGTGCATGTGGCCGCCCAGGCCCTTTGACCACTCGGTGAGCATGCGCGCCAGCGCGCGCGCCTCCTGGTAGTAGCGCGCGAACGGCCCGTCTTCACGGATGCGGGCCGAACCGAAGAACACGATGGTGTCCTGCACGTGCTCGCGGCGGAAGGTGTCCAGCGGATCGAGGTACTCGGACAGGATGCGCACCGGCCGCGCCGCCTCGCTGTCGAGGAAGCGTTCCTTGCGGTAGGCCACGGGGTGGGCGCCATGGCGCGGTTCTTCCTCTGGCGCCGCGCCGCGGGGATTCGAGTTCGAAGTGTTGGCAGGATCCATCGTCTTTCCGGGTTCAAGGCTTCCGGGTCGAGGGCCGGCCTGCCTGGTTATCGTTTGTTCAGCCAGCTCCAGACCAGCCGCGCCGCCAGGTAAAGCACGATGCCGCCCAGCGCGGCGCCGGCCATCTGGAACACGAGCGAGGTCCATTGCGGGATGGGATTGGGCGATTGCACCAGCCCGGCGATGAAAAAGCCGATACCGATGGCCGCGCCGATGCCGGCCTGCTTGAGCGGCGACTGGGGCGCGGGTCCGCTCATGCGCCAGCGCGCCGTGGTAATGGAGCGCGCAGTGAAGTGATTTTGGGAACGGATTTGATGGCGGCGCGCATGGCGAATACTCAAGCTGCTCCATTCTACCCGCAAGGTTTGCATGCGCGGCATCGGGCGTAGTGCGGCGCCTGCAATCCGCTATGATCGAACGACCAGGCGCGCACGCCCGCAACGGCCGCCGCCGCGGCCTTCAGAAACGTCATAGGAGGAGCGATGTCCGACACCATCATCTGGATCACCGGCGCGACCGAGGGCATCGGGCTCGCCCTGGCGCAGCATGCGCCGTATCCCGGCGCGCGCATCATCAACCTGTCGCGGCGCAAGCACCCCGACCACGAATCGGTGCATTTCGAC
>DATNCF010000044.1:0-7171 GCA_035571675.1 Burkholderiales bacterium
CCTCCGACGCCCCGGCGCTGGTGGGCCACCTGAATCTCATCCATCCCAACCGCGTGCAGGTGCTGGGCACGGTGGAAGCGCGCCACTTCGCGTCCTTCGACGAATCGGCGCTGCGGCAGATGCTGGAGAACCTGCTGGCCGCGCGGCCCGCAGCCGTCATCCACACCGACGGGGTGCGGCCCGACTGGCGGCTGGTGGCCTCGGCCGAGGGCGCGGGCGTGGCCATTTTCGCCTCCGGCGAATCCGGCGCCACGGTGATCGACGAGCTGCGGCGCTACTTTTCCAAGACCCTGGCCGACGCCACCACCCTGCACGGCGTGTGCATGGACGTGCTGGGCATCGGCGTGCTCATCACCGGCGATTCCGGCGTGGGCAAGAGCGAGCTGGGGCTGGAGCTGATCAGCCGCGGCCACGGCCTGGTGGCCGACGACATCGTGGAAATCTCGCGCATCGCCTCCACCACGCTGGAATGCCGCTGCCCGCCCATGCTCAAGGATTTCCTGGAAGTGCGCGGCCTGGGCGTGCTCAACATCCGCACCATCTTCGGCGAGACCGCGGTGCGGCGCAAAATGAAGCTGCGGCTCATCGTGCACCTGGAAAAGCCCACCCAGTCGGGCGTGCCGGCCACCGAGCGGCTGCCACTGCACGAATTGTCCGAGGAGATCCTCGGCATGCAGGTGCGCAAGGTGGTCATTCCGGTGGCGGCCGGGCGCAACCTCGCCGTGCTGCTCGAGGCCGCGGTGCGCAACCACGTGCTCAACCTGCGCGGCATCCACACCACCGAGGAATTCATCGAGCGCCAGCAGGCGGAGATGAAGAAGAATGCTTAGTTCCAACAAACAAGGGGACTATGTCCCCTTGTATATCCCCCATATTGGAGACGATCCGGTCAACGCTTCACCTCGTCCAGCCGAAGTGGAGGATATATAAGGGGCGCATTTTCGAAGAAGCACCCCTTATACCTCACGGACCATGCAAGTCGTCCTCCTCTCAGGCCTGTCGGGCTCCGGCAAGAGCGTGGCGCTCAAGCTGCTGGAAGACAGCGGCTACTACTGCGTGGACAACCTGCCGGTGAAGCTGCTCGAGGAGACCGTGCGGCTGCTCACCGAGGAGAACCTGCAGCGCGTGGCCATCAGCGTGGACGCGCGCGGCGTGGGCTCGGTGAATTCCATTCCCGAGTTCATCGCCGGGCTGCGCCAGCGCGGCGTGGACGCGCGCCTGATTTTCCTCGACGCCAAGAGCGAGACCCTGCTCAAGCGCTTCGCCGAGACGCGCCGGCGCCACCCGCTCGCCACCGGCGAGAGCACGCTCGAGGAAAGCCTGGAGCGCGAACGCGGCCTGCTCGCCCCGCTGGCCGAGGCCGGCCACCGCATCGACACCAGCGACGTGCAGGCCAACACGCTGCGCACCTGGATCAAGGAGCTGCTCGGCGTGGGGAGCGGCCTCACGTCGCTCTTGTTCGAGTCGTTCGGCTTCAAACAGGGCATTCCGCTCGACGCCGATTTCGTGTTCGACGTGCGCTGCCTGCCCAACCCCTACTACGACCTGCACCTGCGCCCGCAGACCGGACGCGACCCCGACGTGATCGCCTTCCTGAAAAGCGAGACGGCGGCCGAGGAATTGATCGGCGACATCCAGCAGTTCATCGGCCGCTGGCTGCCCTCGTTCCGGCGCGACAACCGCGCCTACCTCACCGTGGCCATCGGCTGCACCGGCGGCCAGCACCGCTCGGTGTATTGCGTGGAGCGCCTGGCCGAGCTGTTCAAGTCCGAGAACCCGGTGCTGGTACGTCACCGGCAACTGCCCTAATGAGCGAAAAAACCGGCCAAAGTACGGACGCGCTGCCCCGGCCGCTGCCCATCTTCGCCTTGGGCACGGTGCTGTTCCCGGGCGCGTGGCTGCCCCTGCGCGTGTTCGAGGCGCGCTATGTGGACATGACGCGCGATTGCCTGCGCAAGAACCAGCCCTTTGGCGTGTGCCTGATCAGCGAGGGACGCGAAGTGGGCAAGCCGGCGAAGCCCCACATGACCGGGTGCCTGGCGCACATCGACGACTGCGACATGCAGCAGATGGGCGTACTGCAGCTTCGGACGCGGGGAACGCGGCGGTTTCGCGTAAACAGCCTGTCCTCAAACTCGCAAGGGTTGGTATTGGCAGAGGCGGAATTGCTTCCGGAAGAACCATCACTGAAGCTGCCCGCGCAATACCGCAACTGCAGGCAGCTCGTGGAACTGACCATGGAACGGCACGGGCCGGAGATATTTCCCGAGCCGCATGCGTTCGATGACGCGGTGTGGGTGAGTTATCGGCTGGCGCAGACGCTGCCCTTGCCCATGGAGGCGCGGCAGCAGTTGCTGGAGATGGATGACAGTCTCCAGCGTTTAGCGGTATTGCAGAGGCTCTTGACAGGGACAAACGAGACCAAATAGCCCGTTGGCCTTTTCGCTGCCGCGGGTTACTTGGTTCCGGATTTTCGCGCTTGGTTGCTCGGCGGCTTCCCGCTGACGCGGGAAGGGATTTTCGGTCTACCGGCTTGCTCGTGGAACAGGTCCTTTTGTGCCTGACCCTGGACATGGGAAAGCAGGGTGCGCACCGGGGCCGGCAGCGCCCAGTCGTTGACCTCTCCCAGCGGCACCCATTGCGCGTCCGTCGAGGCTGCGCCCGGCAATACCTTGTCTACTTCGCCCAGCGTCGGGCTGATGTCCATGGTGAAATGGGTGAGCACGTGGCGCAGCGGCGGAAGGGCGCGGGTCGATGCCAGTTCCACACCCAGCGCATCGCGGCAATAGGCTTCCATGCCGCTTCCCTCGGATAATTCCGGGAAGCACCACAGGTTGGCCCACACACCCGTCGGCGGGCGGCGCGCCAGCAGCACCTTGCCCTCGTTCATCAGCACCAGCATGCTGACCGCCCGGATGCGTACCTCTTTTTTCGGGCGCGAAGCGGGATAGTCGTTCGCATTGCCATGCTGGTAAGCCTTGCAGTGGTCTCTCAGCGGACAACGTTGGCATTCAGGCTTGCGCAGGCACACTGTTGCGCCGATGTCCATGAGGCCCTGGGTGTATGCCTCGATGCCCTCGTCCGGCAGCAGCGATTCGGCCAGGCTCCACAGCCTGTCCATTACCGGCTTGTCGCCGGGATAGCCGGCCACAGCAAAACAACGCGCCAGCACGCGCTTCACGTTGCCGTCCAGGATGGCTTCGCGGCGGCCATAGGCGAAGGCGGAGATAGCGGCGGCCGTGGAGCGGCCAACTCCAGGCAGCGTCTCCAAAGCCTCGCGCGTGTCCGGAAAGCGGCCTTCATGCTCAGTCATGACTGCCTTGGCCGCGGCGTGCAGATTGCGGGCGCGGCTGTAATAACCGAGCCCGCTCCACAATCGCAGCACTTCATCGAGATCGGCCGCGGCAAGGCTGGCTACGTCGGGAAACCGTTCCAGAAAGCGCGCGTAGTAGGGCATGACGGTCGCGACCTGCGTCTGCTGCAGCATGACCTCGGACAGCCAGATGCGGTAGGCGTCACCCGTGTTCTGCCAGGGCAGATCATGGCGCCCATGCTGGCGCTGCCAAGCCACAAGGTCCGCCGCAAATACGCGCTCGGTCTCCCCGCTTTCGTACCCGGCCGAAGGCCGGGGCCCGCGTATTGCCAACTTGGCAGGTACGGCAGTCTTATTCTGTTGCTCGGCCTTGCCTCGCTTCACTTCCCGAACAATCCTTTCAGCTTGTCCCCAAGCTTGTCCTTCAACTGCTCCTTGATCTTCTCCTCGGCCTTCTGCTTCACCGCCTCCGTGGCCATCGCTCCAAAATCGATTCGATATTTCAATGCGTCGTAAGGCCCTGACAGCCTGACCGGCACGGTCAGTCCTTTCAGTTCGGCCAGTTCCTTGCCGCCCTGCCCACCCGAGGTATCGACAATGGAAGCCTTCGCCAGGTAATCCACGCTATCGGCCCCGATGTTCACGTCGCCGGAACCGCCCACGCGTATAAACGGCGACTTCAGCGACAGGTCATCGTTGTGGGCGATGCCGTCGTGAATGCGGAAGCTCGCGCTCAGCTCCGAGAAATCGGTCTTTTCCGATTTGGAGGCGGTCTGCTCCTGCGCGCCCTTGGCCCCCAGCAGCGATTTTGCTTTGCGAAACGCCTCGGCCAGGTTGATGCCCTTCACCGCGCCGTCGCGCAGGTTGACGCTGGCTGTCCCGCCCAGCGCCTTTTTCATGGCGGGCACGGTGAGGCCCACCGTGGCCACGTCCAGCGCCACGTTGCCGTGGCCCTCGATGAAGTCCTTGTTCAGGGCGTCGCGCAGCAGGGGGCCGATGTTGACGCCGCTCAACTGCTGCTTCACCGCGGCGTGCCCCCCCGCATCCAGGGATGCGCTGCCGGCGAGCGAGCCGTCGTACAGCCCGGCCGACAACGAAGTGAGGTCCAGCCGTCCATTGGCGATGCGCAGCGCCGCCGCCAGCTTGTCGAGCTTGACCTTGTAGGCGGTGATGCGCCCGGCGCGCACCTGCCCGTTCAGGTTGACCTTGTGCAGCGCCGACAGGTCCATGGGCTTGTCGGCACCGGCGGCGCCCTTGCCGGCTCCCGAAGCTCCCGACGCACCCGCCTTGTCCTGCGCGGCATCCTTCTTCGGCGGCAGGTAGCGGTCGAGGTCGAGCTGGTCGATGTCGACGCTGAAGCCGATGCTGGGAACGGCGCCCGCCGCGTTGGCGTTGAACTGGGTTTTTACCGTGCTCGCGTCCACCTTGGCGTTGAGCAGGCCGGAGGCGGTTTTCTTGTCCCAGTTCGCCTCCAGTGCACCCTCCAACGCCAGCTTCATGTTCTTTTGCGGAATGCTCGAACCGGACGCATTCAGTTCACCCGCCAGGCGCTTGAGCTGCAGGGTCTTGGCGTCGGCATTGGCGCTCACCGGCGAGGCCAGCTTGCCCTGCAGGGCGAGGTCCGGGCGATTGAGCTTGAAGGTCACGGTGGCGGTGCCCTCGGCGCTGCGCTGGGGCGAAGACAGCAGCGACGGCATCGACAGCGCCACCTCCAGGCCCTGGCCGGTCTTGGCGTTGATTTCCAGTCCGTCAACCTTGAGCGTGCGCTGCGTGGAATCGGACTCCACGTTGCCCTTGACGCTGACGTCCGCCCCGGCGGCACCGGGAAGGTTGCCGGCCAGGCGCAGCGCCATACCATCCAGCCTGAAGGCCCCGCGCTGCAGGGCCAGCTTGTAGCCTGTGGTCAGCGTGACTTTGGCATCCATTTTCGGCTCGTCGCCCTGGATGCGCGCCGACAGGTCCAGCTTGCCCGGAGCGTCCTCGCCGATGCGCCCGGTCTTCAGCCGCAAGTCGGTGGCGCGGACGCGCGTGCCGCCCTCGTCGGTCCAGCCCAGGTTGTCGGCAGAGATGTCGATGCCCTGCACGTCGAGCTTGAGAGACCCAGCGCCCGCCGCTTCGCTGCCCGTGGACGTGCCGGCAGCCCCCGGCGGAGTCTGCTTCGCGCCACGCTGGCCGGAGGTTTCGCCCGGCTTGCCCCCGTTCAGGAGATCATCGATGTTGCTGCTGCCGTCCTTGCGGCGCACCACCTCGGCCGACAGCCCGGAGACCACCACCTTGTCCACCACCACCTCGCGCGACAGCAGCGGCAGCAGCGCGAGCGAGCCCTGCAGCTTGCCGATGCGCGCAAAGGTCTTGTCGCTGTTCGGCTCGGAGAGCTGCACCTGCTGCAGGGCGATTCCCAGCCGCGGAAAGACGCTGAGCGAAATGGGGCCGCCGATGGCGAGCGTGCGGCCGGTCTTTTCCTTGACCGCGCGGATGATGTCCGGCTTGTACTTGTCGGCGTCGAAGGTGGCGGCGAAGACCAACAGCGCGATGGCGATCAACAGGACAACCGTTACAACGGCAATCAGTCCGATCTTGAGCGCTTTCACTGGCTGCCCGTCTTCTTGATGTCGCGGACCTTGTCGCCTGGGTCGAGCCTGACCTCGGCCTGGGCGCCGGCCTCCGCCACGCCGGCGTTCACTTCCGCATTTACTTCATTGGCGACCCCATACGGAACGTGGCCGGACGGCACGTACTGCCCGGCCGAGTCCACGTGGCCGCGCTGGTCGTCGAAAAAGATGTCCGCGCCGAAAGCCTTGAGGAAGCGCCCCTTGTCCAGGCCGCCCAGGAACAGCGCCTCGTCGATGCGGATGTTCCAGGCGCGCAGCGTGCGCACCACGCGCTCGTGCGCGGGCGCCCCGCGCGAGGTGACCAGGGCGGTCCGGATGGGCGACTGCTCGGGCGGGTAGCCGGACTGGATCTGGTGCAGCGCCGCCAGAAAGCGCTGGAACGGCCCGCCCGACAGCGGCTCGCGCGCCGCGTCCACCTCGGCGGCGGTGAAGGCCGACAGCCCTTCCTGCTTGTAAATGCGCTCGGCCTGGTCGGAGAACAGCACGGCATCGCCGTCGAAGGCGATGCGCAACTGCTCGCCGGCGCCGGCCTGCGGGTCCACCCGCGCCGGAATGATGGTGGCGGCGGCGTGGCCGGCCTCGAGCGCGCTGCGAACGTCGCCGGGATTGGCGGACAGGAACAGGTGGGCATCGAAAGCCGGCACGTACGGATGGGTGTGCTCGCCGCCGGTGAAGGCGGCGCGCGTGATGTCCAGCCCGTGGTGGGCGATGGAGTTCATGATGCGCAGCCCGGTGTCCGCCGTGTTGCGCGACAGCAGGATGACTTCCACCTTGGGCTGGTCGGGTGTGTGCGCGTTCAACGCCAGCAGCTTTTTCACCAGCGAGAAGGCGATGCCCGGCCGAAGCATCTCGTTCTCGTGCTGGAGCTGGTAATGGTGATAGGCGGCCACGCCCTCGCGCTCGAATATGCGGTTGGACTCCTCGAGGTCGAACAGCGCGCGCGAAGAGATGGCGACCACCAGTTTTCCGTCGAAACTAGCCGGCATACGGTCAGCCAAATACCACGCCGCAATCGACGTTGATGTCCTGCCCGGTGATGGAACGGCCCAGGTCCGAGCACAGGAAGCGCACGGTGGCGGAGATGTCCTCGGGCGGCAGGGTGCGGCGCAGGGCCGACTGGGCGAGGATGCGCTCGCGCGCCTCGTCCACGGTGATGCCCAGGGTGCGCGACATGTGGTGCCACACCTCCACCGAGCGCTCGCCCTCCACCGCGCCGGGGCTCACAGTGTTGACACGGATGTTGTAC
>DATNCF010000045.1:0-9045 GCA_035571675.1 Burkholderiales bacterium
TGCCTACAACCATGTCGCCAAGTCAGCTCCGGACGGATACACGCTTCTGTTCAGCTCGGACGCGCTCGCCATCTATCCCTTGTTTTTCAAGCATTACACGCTCGATTCCGTCAAAGCCTTCAATTGCGTGGGTCTGACCACCGACGTACCGATATTGCTTGCCACCGGTGCGCAGTCTCCATTCAAGGACATGGCCGAGTTGATCAGTTACGCACGGGCCAATCCCGGCAAAGTCAATTACGGACTCCTCGGCTATGGTCAGTACAACGTCACGCTTGCGTACATGGCCCAGCAATTCGATCTCAAGATGGTGGAGGTTCCGTACAAGAGCGCCGCGGACACCCGCCAAGCCGCGTTGCGGGGAGACATCCAGCTTTATCCCGAAATTTTGATCACCGCGCTTCCACACGTAAAGTCCGGAACGCTGCGGATACTTACGCTGTGGAACGACAAACGTCTCCCGGAGCTTCCTGATGTGCCCACTGTAAACGAAGGCGCATTGGCGCCGCTGAATCTGAACGGACAGGCGACCTGGAATAATGTGTCAGCGCCTGCCGGCATGCCGCGCAACGTCCTGGTTCTCCTTAATCGATCCCTGAACGAAGCAATGGATAGCCCGGAGTTTGTCGAGCTTAACCGCCGTTTCAACGTCGCTATCCACAAAAGTACGCCGGAAGAATGTGACGCTCAGGTGAAGACCGATGTCGATAAGTGGGCTGCTATAGGACGACAGGTGGGCATTAAGCAGGTCGATTAGGTCATCCTCTCAATCGTTTTCGGGCCGTGGGTTGATTTTCACGGTTGATCCGGACGCAGTGACGATCATCGCGGGAACCCCAAAAAGCATCATGCCCAAGATACGCAAGTTGCTGGAGACCCTTGGCTGCGGCATCTTCATCGTCTGGGACGGCGATGGCGCCATGACGCACGAGGATCAAATGCGCAGTTTGCGGCTGTATGGTGAGCATGTGCTTCCGGCCATTCGGGAAATTGGCAAGGAGCTGGGTCTCACGAGTTCGGACGGCGCCAACGCGTCGAAGATCGAGTCCGTGGGTGGCGCCGCGGTTTGAGAAATTTTGCATCGGAAGAACCCATTACGCCAAACCTTCGCCGAGCGCAGTCGACAGGACAGTGCGAGGCGGCTACCCCCACCAAGGAGGAAATATGGCAACACTGGATAGCACCGCGGTCCCTGACTATGGTCGTCGCTTGAGGCTCGACGGCAAACATTTTATTGTGCTGGGCGCGGGGCAAGGCATGGGAAGGCAAACTTCTCATGCGCTGCACCAGATGGGCGCCGGCGTATTTTGCGTTGACCAGGATTCCGAGCGGGCAGCCCACGTGGCCTCTGAAGTGAAGGGTATTGCCTACGTCGCCGATTGTACAAAACGTGACGAGGTGCGCGGACTGGCTGCCGAAGCCGAAAAACAGATGGGTCGCATAGATGGTTTCGTGGACATCATCGGAATGGCGCGCTGGTGTGAACTGCTTCAGATCGACGATGAAAGCTGGAACTGGCAGTTCGACATTGTGCTGCGGCACGCATATTTGATTTCTCAAGAAGCCGGTAAACGCATGAAAGCCGCCGGCGGCGGAACAATGGTATTCATTGCCTCTGTCAGCGGCCTGACCGCAGCCCCCATGCACGCCGGCTACGGCGCCGCCAAAGCGGGGTTGATGGCGTGGGTGAAATCCCTGGCCATAGAGCTTGCGCCATACAATATCCGCGCCAACGCGGTTGCTCCCGGCAGTACGCTGACGCCGCGCATGGAAGCCGCGCAGTCGGCTGAGCACAAGGCGGCTACCGCCCGTTCCATTCCTCTTGGGCGATCGGGCGAGACCGCCGACATTGCAGCCGCAGCCCTGTTTTTGTCTTCCGATCTTTCGAAGCAGATCACCGGGCGCACGCTGGTGGTCGATGGCGGCGTCGACGTCAAGTTCCCTTATCAGGGGCTGGACAAGGACGACGCCGCGGATGGCGCTTTCAAGAGAGCCAATTCGCAATAAGGCAATAACCTGCACTGCAGGATAGCGCTCCGGGGCCTGACGGTGGAAAAAGTCCTGACCCTGCTGCGGCGGGCGCCGCAGTCCGACGCGGAAGCTTTTTGCAACGCCATTGTTCAAGAGGTCAAGCGGCTGGCGGACAAGACCAGGGGCCTGCGCCGCTGCATCGTCAACGTCGCCGACGCCGCGGCGAGGGAAGGTACGCTCGATCCCAGGCGCCCTCCGCCCGCCTATGACGGCGCGGTCGAGACCTGGTGGGATGCGCCGGTGACGGAGTCCGAGCCGCTGCTGGCCGCCCCGGCGCGGCTGGGGTCCGGCTCTTCCTACCGCGTGCGCGAAGTGGTGCAGAAGGACTACGCGCGCGACTGGCCTTTGGGCGTTCGCTCGCCCGGCATCAAGGGCATCTACACCGTGAATCGGCGCCCTGATCTCACGCGCGACGGTTTCGCGCGGCACTGGCAAGACGGCCACGGCCCGCTGGCGCGCAAGCACCACGTGGGCCTGTGGAAGTATGTGCAGAATGTCAGCCTCGCCGCGCTCACGCCGGACGCGCCCGATTTCGACGGCTTCGCCACGCTGCATTTCCGCACCGCCTACGACATGCGCGAGCGCTTCTACGATTCGGCCGAGGGCGCGAAAATCATCGCCGCCGACGTGGCCAGGTTCATCGGCAGTCCGTCCATGCAGATGAACTGCAGCGAATACGTGCTGCGGGACTAGTATCCGCTAGCCGGTCGCGGATTTGCAGCGCAACAATGGACCTTCGATGACACCCCTTTCCATCCTGGGCATCGGCCTGTACCTGCCGCCGTCGGTGGACGTGCTGGAAATCGCCCGCGCCCATGGCGGCGACACCACCGACTACCGCGGCTGGCCGCGCACCGTGCACGCCCTGGAAGGCGACCAGCCCAGCACCATGGGCGCGCGCGCCCTGCGGCAGGCGCTCGAGGCCAGCGGCGTGCCGCCCAACGGCCTCAAGCTGGTGATCTTCTCCGGCCTGTCGCGCGATTACCTTCCGTCCTGGTCGGTGTCCACCGAGGTCATGAAGCTGTGCGACGTGCCCGGCACCTGCTTCGGCATGGACATGACCGCCGGCTGCGTGGCCACGCTGTCGGCGCTGGATTTCATCCAGGCCTGGCTGCAGGCGCGCGGCGGCGGCTGTGCCGCGGTGATAGCGGGCGAGCGCTGGTCGCACACCGTCGACTTCTCGGACGTGGGCATGAGCGGCATTTGGAGCTACGGGGACAGCGGCGGCGCGCTGGTGGTGGGCATGAATGTGAAGCAGCCGGCCATCATGGAGTTCGCCGGCGCCGATTTCCGCACCGTGCCGCAGAACAACGGCAATGTGCTCATTCCCTACGGCGGCACGCGCCAGCCCACGGCGCCTCCCGGCGTCAATCCGCACCTGCGCACGCTGGCGCCGCGCGTGAAAAAGGAAGTCACCGCTTCCTACCGGCAGGGCTACAGCGCGGCCTATGCCGCCATGCGCGAGCGGGGGGTGGATGGCAAGCCCGAACGGCTGCTGTGCAACCAGTCCAGCCCGCAAATCGTGGCCATGCTGTCCGAGCTGTTCGGCCTGCCCGGCCTCGCCACCGGGACCCGCACCGGCCACCTCGGCGGCGTGGATGTGATGGTGGGCCTGCAGCAGCTCAGGGACGAAGGGCATCTCGGCGCGCCGGTGCTCGTCGGCTCCAGCACCTCTTACGCCTTCGGCACCGGGATGCTGCTGCCGCCGCGGAAATAGAAAGGACTCGATGGAAAAGCCGGAAATCCTGATGCTCGGCCCCATGCCCAGCGTGGAGCGCGAGATCGACCCCCTGTTCACCGTGCACAAGGTGTGGCTGGCCAAGGACAGGGACAAGCTGATGCAGGAAGTGGCCCAGCGCGTGCGCGCCATCGTCACCTACAGCACCACGGGCTATGCCGTGAACGCCGAATTCCTGGCGCGCTTTCCGAAAGTGGAAATGGCGGCCAATGTCGGCGTGGGCTACGAAAGCATCGACATGCAGGCCGCGCGCGCCCGCCAACTGGTGGTCACCAACACGCCCGGCTCCAACAAGGTCGACGTGGCCGAGCTGGCCATGGCCATGGTGCTGGCCGTGGGGCGCGACATGGCGGGCGGCGACGCCCACGTGCGCGCCGGCAAGTGGCCCAAGGGCAGGGCGCCCACGGTGCACCGCGTCAGCGGCCAGACCATGGGCATCCTCGGCCTGGGCCACATCGGCGTGGAGCTGGCGCGCATCGCCGCGGCCTTCGGCATGAAGGTGCTGTACCACAACCGCCGCCGCCGCGACGACGTGCCCTACGAATACGCGCCCACGCTCATCGACCTTGCCAAGGCCGCGGACTACCTGGTGCTGGCCGCCCCCGGCGGCCCCGACACCGCGAAGATGGTGAACCGCCAAGTGCTGGAAGCCCTGGGGCCCGAGGGCGTGCTGGTGAACGTGGGCCGCGGCACGCTGGTCGACGAGGAGGCGCTGCTCGACCTCTTGGAGAGCCGCGGCATCAAGGGCGCGGCGCTGGACGTATTCGCCCGGGAGCCGCACATGTCGGAGCGCTTTTACCGGCTCGACAACGTCCTGCTGCAGCCGCACCGCGGCGGCGATACCTTCGAGGCGCTGGCGGGGCAGGGCCGGCTGGTGGCCGACAACCTGCGGTCGTATTTTGAAGGCAAGCCGGTGCCGAGCCGTGTCGAATGAGCCGTTGGGTAAGCCGCGTGCATTCAGGCCATGGGATGGGACGTGGCCGAGCAGCTGGTGGCATCGAGGCCTAGCAACCACCCCATTGACGTAAAATCCCGCCGGCGGCGTCGAGCGGGCGCTGCCGTTCCTTCACAACGGCGGGGATATGGGCAAAGGCAGGCTCGAAGCCTTCAGCGACGGCGTCATCGCCGTCATCATCACCATCATGGTGCTGGAGCTGAAGGTGCCGCACGACAGCCGGCTGGAGGCGCTGGAGCCGGTCCTGCCCGTATTCCTGACCTACGTGCTCAGCTTCGTCTACGTCGGCATTTACTGGAACAACCACCACCACATGCTGCATACCGTGCAGCACGTGAGCGGCGGCATCCTGTGGGCCAACCTGCACCTGCTGTTCTGGCTGTCGCTGGTGCCCTTCGTCACCGGCTGGATGGGCGAGAATCACTTCGCGGCGCTGCCCACGGCGGTATACGGTGTTGTCCTCTTCATGGACGGTATTGCCTACCTCATCCTGCAGCAGGCCATCCTGGCGTCGCTCGGCCCGGGATCGGCGCTGCACAAGGCCATCGGACGCGACCTCAAGGGCAAGCTGTCGGCAGTCCTCTATCTGCTCGGCATTGTCTGTGCCTTCGTCAACCAGTGGATATCCGATGCGCTGTACGTGCTGGTGGCGCTGATGTGGTTGATACCCGACCGGCGCATCGAGCGCATGCTGGCAGCGACCAGGTAACGCGCCGACCAGTCACTTCGACTTCGCACGGCGCAAACGCCACGCAACCAGCCCGAACACAGCCAGGCCAACGGCCAGCCCCGGCACCAAAGTAACGACGAGGTTTCCGTCCGGCGTGGCCCACGACACGGCACCGGATGTGACGAAGAAAGCGGCAAGGCCGCTGACGATGGCCGCGCGCGGTAACTTGGGTTGCGAGTGTTCGGCCTGATTCGAACTGTTCATGGCGTCGCCATATTGGACCGGAACCGAATCGCCGGCCCATGGATGTTCAGCCCGCGTACCTTCCGACAAACTCCACCGACGCCGCAGTAAAGTCGTCGTTCTTGTCCCCCGCCACCATGTGGTGCGCATCGTCGATGGCCGCCAGCTCGCCATGCTTGAACAGCTTCAAAAACGTATCCGCCGCCTCCGGCGACACCAATTCACTATTGCCACCGCGTAATAACAAAGTCGGCACTTCCACTCCGCGCGCCGCCTGCTCGATCCTATGGTCGGCTGCTTCGCGGTTGTCCCAGCCCTTTTGGCGCAGGGCGGCCGGGTCCCAGTGCCAGTACAGGCGTCCGTTCACGGCCTTGCGCAGGTTCTTCATCAGGCCGGAGAAGTTCTTGGGCGGCGGGCGGTTGGGCAGGTAGCGGGACACCGAGTCGGCGGCCTCCTCGATGCTGGCGAAGCCGTCCAGGTTGGCTTCCATGAATTCCTGGATGCGCGTCACGCCCTCCTCGGAGACGCGCGAGGTGATGTCCACCAGCACCAGGCACTTGACCGGCACCTTGGGTTCCTCGCCCGAGGCCAGCAGCGCCGAAATGCCGCCCAGCGACGCGCCCACCAGCGCCGCCGGCCGGCCGAGGCCGGCCAGGAACTCTCGCGTGTCGCCGGTGTAGTGCTCGATCTCGTAGTTGCCTTCGTCGGCCCAGCCGCTGGCGCCGTGGCCGCGCAGGTCCACGGTGTAGGCGCGGAAGCCGCGTTGGGCCAGCACCGTGGCCGCCTTGCCCCAGGCGTGGCGGGTCTGGCCGAAGCCGTGCAGGAACACCACGGGCTGGC
This sequence comes from Burkholderiales bacterium, assembly GCA_035571675.1. Classification (GTDB taxonomy): domain Bacteria; phylum Pseudomonadota; class Gammaproteobacteria; order Burkholderiales; family SG8-39; genus CAIYPG01. Next base: position 6,478 of record DATNCF010000045.1, read on the forward strand.
CGGCGGCGGGACCGCTGACGTCGTAGGCAAGGCCGAGGCCGCTTTTGAGCTTGAAGGTCTGGTGCCGGGTTGTGCTCATGCAGGAATGCAAAGGCGGCGTTGCCGCCGCCTTTGTGGGAACTGGATGCGAGGGAAGTCGATGCGGATCAGTTCAATGTGCGGGCGTACAGCGCCGTAAGCTCCTGCCAGTGCCTCTCGGCCGCCGCCTCGTTGTAGACCGGAAAGTCCTTCATGGTCCAGCCGTGCAGGGCCTCGGGGTAGATTTCGCAGCGGTGCTTCACGCCGGCGTCTGTGAGCGCCTTGTCCAGCCGCTTCTCCATCTCCACCGGGTAGGAGTTGTCCTTGTCCGCGCCGGCCACGTACACCTCGGCCTTGATCCTGGGCGCGAGCAGATGCGGGCTGGTGGGCTGGTCGGTGGCGAGGTTGCCGCCGTGGAAGCTGGCCGCCGCGGCCACGCGGTCGGGATAGTGGCCCGCGAGGGTGAGCGAAATGCCGCCGCCCATGCAGTAGCCCGTGGTGCCCACTTTCCTGCCCTTCACGTCGCGGCGCGAGTCGAGGTAGTCGAAGAACGCCGCCGCGTCCTGCGCCGCCAGCGGCTGGGTGATGGAAGCGAGCAGCGGCGCCAGGGCCTTGCGGCCGTCGGGGGAGCCCAGCACCACCTTGGGATCGAGCGGCTCATAGCGGCCGCCGCGATAGAAGAAGTCCGGCAACAGCACCAGGTAGCCCGACGACGCCAGGCGCTCGCCCATGTCGAACAGCGTGGGGCGTATGCCCAGGCCGTCCATGCAGAAAATCACCGCCGGCCACGGCCCCGCACCCGCCTTTGCCCCAGTGGGGTGGAACACCGACACGGGGCAGGAGCCGTCGCGGGTGCGGATTTCCGTCTGTTCCCTCATCGCCGTCCCCTCGTGCTAGGACAGGTTGTACAGCCGCATGGCGTTGCCCGCGCACATGGCCCTGGCTTCGTCGGCGGGGACACCGGCCATGTGCTCGCGGATGATGCGCTGGGACTCCAGCCAGTCGCAGCGGTGGTGCGGATAGTCCGTGGACCACAGGATGGTCTCGGGCCCGATCAGGTCGCGGTTGCGGATGCCGAACTTGTCGATAATGAAGGTGGCCGCGAAATTGGACCGCCAGTACGTGCTCGGCATGCGCTGCAGGTTGGTCTTGGTCCAGACGCGGTCGCGGTTGTAGTGGTCGTCCATGGATTCCAGCACTTCGGGAATCCAGCCGATGTTCACCTCGCCGAAAATGATCTGCAGTTTGGGGAAGCGGTCGAACATGCCGCTGAAAATCATTTCCGCCATGAGCTTGGGCGCGTCGGCCACGGCGCCGGTGGACATGGTCACCAATGGGTTCAGCGGAGTCGGGCTATGGTTGAGCAGCGAACCGGCGCCGCCGCCACCCTTGAGGCCTTCCTTGCCCGACAGGCGCACGTGGATGGACACATTGGTGCCCAGCTTCTCCGCCTCGGCCCAGAAGGGATCGTCGGCGGGGGAAAGGTTCATGCCGCCCGAGGGCCAGGCCATGATGGTGACGCCCTTCATGCCCATGGCGTGGGTGCGTTTCAGTTCGGCGATGGAGGCTTCGATGCCGGCATTGGGCATGAGCGCCAGGCCGATCAGGCGCTTGGGGTTCACGGCGCAGAATTCCTTCTGCAGCCAGTTGTTGTAGGTCTGCACCCCGGCGATGGCGATTTCGTTGTTGCCCGGCGACATGAAGTGCATGGCGGCGCGCACCGGCGAGTAGAGCACTTCCGCGTCCACGCCGTCCTCGTCCTGCTCCTTGATGCGCGGCTCGCCGTAGAAGGCGCCCTGGTTCATCTGGTCGATCTTGAGGCCGGTCCACTTGTAGTCGGGGTCGGTGTACTTGCGGCCGCGCTTCACGGCCACCAGGCCGATGGGGGCGGGCGGCAGCCCTTCGCCGTATTGCCAGGCGTCGCCGCCCTCGGGATCCTTCACCAGCTTGGGCGCGTACTTCTTGAATTCGGGCGGCAGCCACTTGTCCCACAGGTGGGGCGGCTCGACGATGTGGGAATCTGCGGAAATAGCCTTGTACGCCATGGTGTTTCCTCCTTTGATCGCTCGTGTCCGGGTTGTCGTCAACGGTATCAGAAATCGCCGCACAGCGAAAAGGACGCGAAAAGGCCCGTCCGGCGCCCGCGCCGCGCTCCTGGCAGGGCCTGCGCGCGGGCCTGAATCCCGCGACAGCGGCCGTGTAAGAGAGTCGTTTCGCGCCAGGCGCTCTGGCCCAGGGCATAGTAGAGTGCCGCGTTCGCCCGTTTATAAATCAAAAAAGGCGGCCGTTTGACGACAGGGAAAGTGGAGAACGCCGGGCCTGTGCCCGCGGACCAAGGCGCGCTCACCGCGCCGCTCGACCAAGGCGCGCCTACCGCGCCGCCCGAAGAAGGCGCGCGCGCCGCGCTGAAAAACCGCAACTTCCTGCTGCTGCTGGTCGGCCAACCCTTTGCCACCATGGGTGCGGGCATGCGCAGCGTGGTGAATGCCTTCCAGGTATTCCAGATCACCGGCGACGCGCGCCTGCTCGGCCTCACCTTCCTGTTCCAGG